>JBAPXO010000883.1:0-5410 GCA_049284255.1 Solirubrobacteraceae bacterium
GGATACGGTTTGGGCCGATACCACAAGGCGCGATCGGGGCGCTCTTGACCGACCGGGGGTGAAGGGGACCTAGAAAGGAAGCGAGATGCAAACAGCGGAACCGATCGTCGTCGGGACAGACGGCACCGATCACGCCGAGCGCGCGGTGGACCGAGCTGGAGAGATCGCGAGCGCCTTCGGCGTGACCGTCCACGTGGTCAGCGCCTACAGCGACGACAGGACTCCACTGGTGGGAGCCGGGAGACAGGGTGACCAAGCCCACGCCCAGCAGCACGTAGACCGCGCACAAGAGCGACTTTCGAAGCACGGTGTCGAGAGCGAGGGACACCTGACAAACCGAGAGGCTGGGCGAGCGCTAGTGGCGCTTGCAGACGAGCAACACGCCCAGATGATCGTCGTGGGCAACCGGGGCATGGTTGGTGCCCGGCGCGTACTAGGTTCGGTGCCGGATCATGTCGCACATCATGCGCATTGCGACGTGGTGATCGTCCACACGACGTAGCCAGGCTCGAAGCAAACCGTCACCAGGCACGTCTCACCCCGCGCCGGGTGGCGGTGGTCGGCCGGCCGGACCCATGAAGGCGAAGACCTGGTCGGTGCCCGGAAGGAGCAGCAGGCCATCGCCGACCGACGGCGTCGAGAAGTGGTTCGCGTACCCGCCGAACGGGATCGAGACGATCTCCTTGCCGTTGGCCGGGTTGAGACCGTGCACCGCGTTGTCGCCTCCGATCGTCCAGACCAGTCCATCGGCGATGATCGGTGCGCCGGCGGCGCCGTCGTTGTCGGTCCAGAGCTGTTTGAAGTGGGGAGCCTGCTTGGAAACCCTGATCGCCGTCACACCGTTCGGGCAGGGTATGTAGACGACCGAGCCGCTCACGGCGTGTCCCCCGTCGGGGTCCCCGCGGCACACCGAACGCGACGCCACCTCGCCCTCCTCGCCGCCGAGATGTCCCTGACGCAGCAGGTAGGCGGTGTCCGTCTTGCCGACCTGGAGCACGAAACCATCCACGAGCACGGGGTCCCCGGTTCCGAGGTCGAGGTCATCGGCGCTGAGCTTCTGCCAGTCCCTGGGGTAGAAGATCGACTTGAGGTGCATGGTCGGCGACAGCTCGAGCACGGCGTCGCTGTGGTCGTACGGCTGGCCGGCGCCCAGGTCGTAGCCGTCGGCGCTCGCCACGTAGACATCCCCGTGAGGATCGACGACCGGAGAGCTGCCACCCATCCACACCGCCCCCCGATCATGGCCGCTGCCAATCTGGAAGTAGTGGAGCCGTCCTCCCTGCTCCGGGATCGAGACGACGTAGCCGTGGGCAGGACCGTTGGGGCCGGGGCAGTCGCCGCTGTTCTGACCGTACGCGACGACCACGAAACCGTGGTCAAGCGCCAGCCCTGGCCGCTGAAGCTGCGCGAGCTGGTCCTCGCCGGCGTTCGGCATCGCCGGCTCGTCAAGCTCGACCCTGCCCGTGAAAAGGTTGAGCCCGAATAGACGGTGCGACGCTTCCACGCCGCGAGAGGCGGACGGGCCGCTTATCCGGGTGTCCGCGTCGACGAAGATCTCGTGGCGCTTGGCGTCGATCACCGGAGTGCCCGTAATGCCGACCTCGGGCGAGATGTCGCCGCAAGGCAGGTCGCCGGATGGCACGGGCTTTCCGAGGTGGCGTGACCACAGGATGTGCCCGCTGCGTGCGGTCATCACATAGACGGTGTCGTTCTCGGTCGCCGCGACGACGCGACCGTCGGCGACGAGGGGCTCGCCATACAGCTGCCCGTCGAGTTTCGACGAGGCCCAGGCCCGTCGCGAAGGCCGCAGCTTGGTGTGCGCCGCGGCGACTCCGGTCGCCTCAGCATTCCCGTGGTAAACCGTCCAGTCAGAGCCGAAACCGGAGGCCCGCGACACGGGTCTCGATCTCGCGGCGCCGGCGGTCGCGCTTCCGGCTGTTGACGCCGCTGAGGCGGTCGCGCTTCCAGCAGGTGTTGACGCCGCCGAGCCGGTCGCGGAAGAACCACACCCAAAACAGCAGAGCGACGCGGCCGACACGGCCGCCCCCACGGCGAGCGGTGCCCTCAGGCGCCTCCGGGCTCCACGCCCCACAGCGGCTAGCTGAGCCGCTCTTCTCACCGCGCAACCTGAGTAGCTGCCACCGTTCGCCGAGTGTACCGGCGCAGCTTTCGCTCCCACGCACACCGGGGACTCTCGGCCGCTTCGATGCGGGCTGGCCAGGCTCGGGCACGGGCGGCGGCCACCGCCAAGCCGGCGTGGCCTGAGACCGTCTAAGTGACAGTGACGCGCTCGGTGCCGCTGGCGATCGGCAACATGTAGAAGGCGGCGATCAGGGCGCAGATGCCGATCGTCAGGTACGGAGAAACCACTCCCAGTGGGGTTGCCACCGCATACGGGATGACGCCGGCAAAGGCACGCCGGAAGATCCGCCGGCGGCCCTCCAGCGACAGCGGTTCGCGAAGCAGGTGAGGCTTTTTGATCAGGATGGTGTGGTTGAGCAGGCTGAAGAACACCGACATGACGAGCAGCGATCCCGCGTAGATGACCGCCGCCAGCGTCTGCCCCTGGGACTGGCGCAGGTAGGTCGCCATCAGGGAGGTGGCAAACGGCAGGATCCCGATGCTCATCAACAGGAGCAGGTTGAGGATCAGGATCGGGTGATCGGCTTCGCGCAGCCGGCTGATCATCACGTGATGGTTGATCCAGATGATCCCGATCGTCATGAACGAGACCGCGTAGGCGGCGTACTCGGGCCAGCGCGTCCCGAGCTCATGACCGAGCGACGCCCCGGCTCTGGGCTCGGGGACCGAGATGCCGAGCACGAGCAGCGTGATCGCCACCGCCATCACCCCATCCGAGAACGACTCCAGCCGGCTGGTCCCCATGTCGTGGGGTTCGCTGACCCCGCCCCTGATCCTGTCGCCGGCCCGGAGGCGCCGGGGTGGGCGTTGGGCGACGTTACGAGTTGAGACGCAGCGCGAGCTGCTCGGGAGGCTGGGCGACGTTCTCGCCGTCCTCGGCGCTCGAGCGGCGACGCCCCGCCTTGCGCCAATGGCCGACGATCTCGTGGGGGGCGGCGTGTCTCCAGCCCGCCGCCCGTGAGATCGGGTTGAAGTGCACGACCCGATCACGGATCTCGAGCACCTCTCCGTACATCACCCGGCCACCGATCGATGCCTTGACGATGTCTCCCACCGCGATGCCGTCAATCCTCACGCCCGGATGCTCCCCGGTTACCGGTCGGCGAACGCGGCTATTGCCACTGCGGCATCATCGCCGCCGGGTAGCGGCCGCCGTACGCGCCCTCGGGCAGGATTTCGTGTATCTGAGCGAGCTCGTCATCGGTGAGCCGCACGTCGGCCGCTGCTGCGTTCTCGGCCAGCCGATCGGGGCTTCGCGTCCCCGGGATGGGAACGATGTCGTCGCCCTGGGCCAGGAGCCAGGCCAGGGCGAGCTGGGTGACCGAGATGTCCTTGGACTTGGCGAGCTCGGTGAGGTGCTCGATGGCCTCGACGTTCTTCTCGTAGTTGCCCGGCTGCCAGCGCTCATCCCAGCTGCGCATGTCGTCTGCGGGGTATTCCGCGGCCGGCTTGACCGCCGAGGTGAGAAAGCCTCGGCCGAGCGGCGAGTAGGCGACGAAGCCGATCTCCAGCTCACGAACGGTCGGCAGGACCTCGGCTTCCACCGCACGCTCGAAGATCGAGTACTCGGTCTGCAGCACCGACACGGGCTGGACCTGATGCGCGCGCCGGATCACCTCGGGGCCGGCCTCGCTCAAACCGAAGAAGCGGACCTTGCCCTCCGCGATCAGGTCCTTGACCGCTCCGGCGACTTCCTCGATCGGGACGTCCGGATCGACCCGGTGCTGGTAGAGGACATCGATGTGATCGGTGTTGAGGTAACGCAGGCTGTTCTCGGCGACCTCGCGGATGTGCTCGGGGCGGCTGTTGAAGTAGCGCTCCATGTTCTCCTGGCGCGGCAGCACGAAGCCGAACTTGGTGGCCAGCACCATCTCGTCACGGAAGCCCTCAACGGCGCGGCCCACCAGCTGTTCGTTGGAGCCCGTGCCGCCGCCATAGAGCTCGGCGGTGTCGAGGAAGGTAACGCCGAGCTCGCGCGCTCGCCGGATCGTCTCGATGCCTCCCGCCTCGTCGCCGGGGCCATAGGCCATCGTCATTCCCATCGTCCCGAGGCCGATGGCACTGACCTCGAGTCCCTGTGTTCCGAGCTTGCGGTGTTCCATCCTCCTCAGCCTAGTGAGCCCACCCGGCAGGCGTGGCCGGGCCTCCGCTTCCGGCCGCGTAGTAGGACTAATTCGATTGAGATAATCGTGTTGTAGGGTTCGATGCCACCGCACTCAGGAGGGATGAGACAGTGAGCGAGCAAGGAAACGGTCATGCAGGTCCCGGCTACGCCTCGCCGCAGGTCGCGCGCGAACAGGCGCCGGAGCGCTACATCTACGTCGCCGCGCTGTACGAGGGGACCGGCATCGACAAGCCGGACTTCATCGCCGTCGTCGACGTCGATCCATCGTCTGACAGCTACGGGCAGATCGTCGGCCGCACCGATATGCCCAACGTCGGCGACGAGTTGCACCACTTCGGCTGGAACGCCTGCTCGTCGGCGTGCCACTCCCAGCTCGCCCGCGACACCCTGATCGTGCCCGGCTTCCGGTCGTCGCGGATCCACATGCTCGATGTCTCGGATCCGAGCTCTCCGCGGATCAAGAACGTGATCGAGGGTGAGGAGATCAAGGAGAAGCTCGGGCTGAGCGCGCCCCACACCGTGCACTGCATGCCCGGCGACATCGTCACGATCTCGATGCTCGGCGATGCCGACGGCAATTCGCCGGGCGGGTTCGCGATCCTGGACGCGCGTGACTTCTCGGTCGCCGGGCGCTGGGAGGCCGAGGACGGCGACTTCGAGTTCATGTACGACTTCTGGTACCAGCCGCGCCAGAACACCCTCGTCTCCAGCGAATGGGGCGCCCCCAACACCTTCAAGGATGGCTTTAACCCCGCCGACGTCGCCGCCGGGAAGTACGGGCGCAAGCTTCACTTCTGGGATCTGGAGCGGCGCACGCAGCTGCAGACCGTCGACCTCGGCGATGACGGCTGGATCCCGCTCGAGCTCCGCTGGCAGCACGACCCGGACTCGGCTCAGGGCTTCGTCGGCGTCACCCTCTCGAGCACGATCAAGCGCTTCTACCGCGCCAACGGTGCGTGGGATGCCGAGACGGTGATCGCGGTCGAGAACGAGCCGTTGGAGGGCTGGCCGCTGGAGGGCGGTGTGCCCGGGCTGATCACCGACATCGTGCTCTCGCTCGATGACAAGGACCTGTTCTTCTCGAACTGGCTGCACGGCGACCTGCGCCACTACGACGTCTCTGACCCCTGCGCTCCGCAGCTC
>JBAPXO010000884.1:0-1792 GCA_049284255.1 Solirubrobacteraceae bacterium
GAAAAATACGCCCGCCAGGGCGTTGAGATCGATAGGCTGCGGCGATGCGAATCAAGCTCCTCTGCCTGCTCGTGCTTCCCGCGGTCGTCCTGGCCCTCGCCGGTTGTGGCTCGAGCAGCTCCAGCAGCTCCAGCAGCTCGAGCTCGGCGGCCCCGAGCTCAGCGGCTTCGAGCTCGGCCGCCTCGAGCTCGGCCCCGACCCCGATCCACGGCCAGGTCCTCACGCTCGCGGCCAACACCGGCGGCATGCTGATGTACAACAAGAAGTCGTTGACCGCCAAGCCGGGCGAGATCACGATCGAGTTCACCAACGACTCCTCGATTCCCCACAACCTCAACCTGCAGACCGGCACGAGCGGCCCCGTCATCGCCTCCCTGGCCACCTTCACCGGCGGCACGAAGTCGCTCACGGTCAAAGTGAAGCCGGGGAAGTACACGTACTTCTGCTCGATCCCCGGCCACCGGGCGGCCGGAATGCTCGGCACCCTCACCGTCAGCTAGCCGGACCGACGCGAGATGTCGCCGTCGGTGGTGCGCGAGACGGTGACGATCATGCGCCCTCCGGAGGCGGTTTGGGAATTGACCTCAGATCCGGTGAAGGACATCGGCTGGTGCCCGAAGGTGCGATCGGTCCAGCCCGTGGGGGATCGCCGCTGGCGGGTCATCCACCGGCCCGTGCCGCTCCTGCCCGCCAAGGTCCTGTCGCTCGAGCATCTCGAGGTCCAGCCTCCCCACCGGCTCTCGATGCACCAGGAGGACGACGTCTCGGTCTTCTCCGTCGAGTACCAGCTTGCGGCCACACCTCAGGGCACCGAGTTCACCCAGGTCAGCGAGTTCACGTTCAAGCGTCTGTCGCGCGTCCTGCGTCCGATTTTCAAGCGCGGAGTCCGGCGTGACATACAGGCCCAGCTCCGAGCGCTCAAACGACTGCTGGAGTCCGAAGACCTGCGCGCCGGGTAATCCGCCCGTATCTAATATCCCAAACCCGCTCCGATGGGCCAGGCCTTGGGTTCCCGAACACGCTCAGCGTGCTCGCGATCCCAAACCCCAGGCGGCGGACCATGGTTTGGGACATTGAGCACGTCGGCTACGTCGGTCGACCATCGCTCCGCCCGCGTGCGGCCTCTGGTCGACTACCGCTCGCGGCCGCGACCGCGGCGGATCTCGGCCAGGCGTTCGCGCTGCGCGGCCTCGGCATCGTCGGGGTCGTAGAACTGCGCGCCGGCAGCCGGATCGGGCATCAGCTCCTGGCCGGAGAGATGGCCAGGGTGGCGGTGCGGGTTGTCATAACCCCCGTCACTACGCGTCGAGGAGCGCAGGTGCGCCGGGGGAAGCGCCGCGCCCTGCTCGCGGACGTAATCGCGGGCCGCGATCACCGACCGCTTGGCGGCGTCTGACTTGGGCGCCAGCGACAAGTAGATCGCCGCCTGGGCGAGCGCGAACTGGCACTCCGGGAGGCCGACGTGCTCAACCGCGCTCGCGGCCGCCGTGGCCACCACCAGCGCCTGCGGATCGGCGTTGCCGATGTCCTCGGAGGCGAAGATCACCATTCGCCTGACGATGAAGCGGGCGTCCTCGCCGCCTTCGAGCATCACCGCCAGGTAGTAGAGCGAGGCATCGGGATCCGATCCCCGCGTCGCCTTGATCCACGCCGAGATCGTGTCGTAGTGGCGATCGGCCTGGCGGTCGTAGAGCAGCGCGCGGCGCTGGAGGGCGTCCTCGGCGTGGGCGAGCGTGACCCGGTCGCCGGCGGCGCGGGCGGCGTCGCACGCCAGCTCGAGGGCGTTGAGCGC
>JBAPXO010000885.1:0-3129 GCA_049284255.1 Solirubrobacteraceae bacterium
CTGCAGCTCGGCGTGCGCGCCGCGCAGCGCGGCCTCGTCGTCGGCGTCGGCCAGCGCCAGCGCCGCCTCGTAGAAGCAACCTTGTTTCCGGCGGATCGTGGCGGCCTGCTCGTGACGGCCCTCGATGTGCGCGCGACTCACCTCGTCGATCCCTTCGGGCGCCTCGGTGAGAAGGCCGGCCCGCCACCGCCACAGCGCGAGGTCCCCGAGGATCCACGGGTCACGCGACTTGAGCGCCATCTCGAACGCCGTGTCGGTCTCGGCCGCAACCGCCTCCGGTCGCCCTTCGAGCCACGCCGCCTCCGCTCGCGGTACCGCGATCGCGGCCAGGTAGGAGAGCTCCCCTACGCGGCGGGCAAACTCCAGCGAGGAGTCGAGCAGCGGCCAGTACTCGGGGTCGCCGCGGCGTGCGCGCACCAGCGCCAACACAACGTCGGCCCCGAACCACGGGCCTGTCTCCCCAGCGGGATCGCCGAGGATCGAGCGGGCCACGTCTGTAGCCTCGTCCCAAGCGCCCCGGGCAAGGAGACCCTCGGCCTTGCCCCACAGGAGGTAAATCAAGCAGAGGTTCTGCCCGTGCTCGCGGCAGTAATCGATGCCGGCGTCCGCCACGAGGTCATGGTCGATCCACTCGTGGCGGTCTGAGAGCGCCGCGATGAGGCCGGTGTGAGCCGCTCCGGTGAAGAATGCCTCGCCGGTGGCCTTCCCCAGCTCGATGCCCCGTTCGAGCTTGTCGCGCCCGCCGGGCATCTCGTGGTTCATCTCCGTCATGCCGACGACGTAAAGGGCGTGGACGAGCGCCTCGGCGTCGCCGACCTCCTGCGCCATCGAGATCGCGCGCTCCCCCCACTCGATCGCGCTGTCCGCCTCGTCGAGCCGCGACGCGATGTCGGAGAGCTCCGCGTAGGTCCGAGCCAGTTCAGGGCCAGGTCCGTTCGGTTCGAGGAGCGCCTGCGCCTCGGCCGCGACCGGCCGGGCCTCGTCGGGACGGTTCGCGCACGTGAGCAGCCGGGCGCGTAGGCGCTGCGTCTCACCGACCCTGCGCAGATCACCGAGTTCCCGCCTTATCGCCAGCGAATCATTCAATGCCTCCAAGGCATCGGCCCGTAACTCGGTCACGTAGCACTCATGCGCGAACCGCTCGAGCAGGTCCGCGCGAGCCTCCGGCGCGAGACCCTGGGCGTAGCGCAGCGCCCGGGCGTACTGAGCTTCGGCCTCACGATGGGACCCGACAGCTGCGGCCTGATCGGCCGCCGCAGGCGCGAACCGCAGCACCGCGACCGTGTCCGCGGCCCCGTCGGCGTGGTGCGCGAGCCTCGCCAGGTCAGTCGCGGTCTGCGGCGCCTGCGACAGCGCCGCCAGAACACGCCGGTGGAGCGCGAGGCGCACGTCCGGTGTGAGCGAGTCCTCGACGGCGAGGCGCGCCAGCTCGTGACGGAAAGCGACTCTGGAGTCGGCAGCCAGCAGCGCCCCGGACCGCAGGCACTCCTCGAACGTCCCCGGCGGGCTGTCGGTGATCGCGTCGAGCAGCCACATCTCCGCCTGCTGGGGAACGATCGCCACCGCGTCGAGCAACGCGCGGGCGGGCGGGCTCAACGGCGCCGCCCGGGCCAACACGGCGTCACGTACGGTGTCCGGGACGGCGTCGCGTCCCGAGGCGAGCACCTCCGTAGCGAAGAACGGATTCCCGCCCGTCCGCTCATACAACCTGTCGGCATTGACGGCGGACCCGTGCGCCAGCTTGGCGATCGCCTCGCGGGACAGGCCGGTCAGTCCCAGGTGAGTGGTGCTGCCGGTGGGCAGCACCCCAAGGATGCGCCGGAACGGGTGCAGGCGGCCGACCTCGTCGTCGCGGTAGCTGGCCAGCAGCAGCACCGGCACCGCCTCGACCCGCCGCGAAACGATCCGGAACACATCGAGCGTGGCCTCGTCAGCCCAATGCACGTCCTCCAAAACGAGCACCGTCGCCCGCCGCATCGACAGCTCGCGGATCATCGCCGTGGCGACGTCCTGCGGACCGGCGCCGCTCTCGACCTGGGCCCGGAACTCGCCATCGGTGGCCCGGGCGACATCCAGCAGTGGCCCCAACGGGCGGGGTGTCGCGAGTGGATCGCACGCCGACCACAGAACGCGGACCGAGCCGCCGAAATCCTCGCAGAAGCACCGCAGCAGCGCCGTCTTGCCGATTCCGGCCTCCCCGCGGACCATGACCGTCCGGCCCCGCCGGGTCTGCCTAACCGCCCCGAGCGATCCACCGAGCGCCGCGAGTTCCGCCGCGCGCTCCAGCAGCACAGGCGGGCCGGGAAGAGAGATGTCCTCTGTAACAGCCACGGGCATATCTTCCACCCTCCAAACGCCCCAGACATCGGGAGATCTCCCCACGTTGCGCTCCGGGAACCGGTTCCAGGCGCCGGCCAGAGGCGAAATCCGGAATCAAACCGGTGCCGGACCGCTTTGCAGGCCGTCCCGACGGCTGACATCAACCCCAAACTCGGCGCGCTCCACGGCCTCCCGCCCGCCCGGGCCGACGTCAGCACTCATCAGCGCCGCGGAGCTCCCTCCTTTGGTGCAACCGCGTGACACGCTGCACACGTCCGAACCTCGCGTTTCGCCGAAACCAGGGCGAGGCCGCCGAGGTTGCACCTGCTCCGCGCGGAAACCGAGCTTGTAGCGGCCGTAGTGCTAGCAGCTCGATGCAAACGATCCTGTGGAAGTAGAAGCCCGACCAGCCGACCGCTGGCTGCTCCATTGTCGCCGGACCAGCCACCAGATCGCCACTTCTGCTCTAGGTCGTCCCGGACCCGAAGCGGCAGCCACGGCCGGCGTCACGAGCGACGTCGAGACGACCGGAGCTGCGTGGATGCGGAAGTGTCGGATGGAGCCGGCGGCGGGTTCTGCTGGCGATCGTTGCGAGCGAACCCGATCGTACATCGCGGCGCGAGAGGAGCGCTGGCGGGACGATTTGTGTGTGGCGTAGGATTCGTTCGCGTGGCGCTGGCTTGAGGGACGGATGCGATCGTGCCGACCGGCCAGACTGGTGGCGGGGTGGCGTCGTCAGTTCGCTGCCTTGGCTGGGAGTAGTACCTCGGTGAGGGTGAGGGCGAGCCAGTCGACGTACGCCGGATGCGG
>JBAPXO010000886.1:0-1598 GCA_049284255.1 Solirubrobacteraceae bacterium
CGCCAAACGCATGCTCCGACAGCGGGAGATCAGTCGACCCACGAACCGACCCGACCGTCGACCCACGAGCCGACCCGACCGTCGACCCACGAACCGACCTGACCGTCGACCCATGAACCGATTCGACCGTCGACCCACGAATCAACCCAGCTATCAACCCAGCTTGTCCTCGTCATCACTCAGCTCCTTCTAGTGGCTGCCATCTTTGAGTGGCCCAAGGACGTTCAGGGCGTGTCCGCAACCCCTACCGGGGTCGGACGAGGCAGCGGTACGATGAAGCGATGGCGGATTCCCGACCAGCGGTTCAGGGAGTCGCGGGGTTCGGTTTTCCAAGCGTTCAACGCGCAAATCATGCCTAAGCCCAACGTGATGGGCCCATTTCCCAAGCCCAAGGCCTTGTCAGGTTTAGCCTAGCAGCGTGTCGCTCCGAATAGCCCCTCCGCAAGCGGCATTTCCTGACATCAACGTGCTCGTTCGTGCCCTGAGCACGTGCGCCACCGAGGCCGACATCGCGCAGGTGCTGTATGCGCGGCTTTCGGTCCCGCTCGGGTATGACGTGGTCAATCTCCAGGTCATGGAGCGAAATGGCTGGATCCACCGCATCGTGGTCGACCAGGGCGTCTTGCAGGATCTCCGTCGCCTGCGTGTCGAGACGTCGTATTTCGCGGACCAGTACCGGGGCGGGGTGATCGCGGCGGGCCATTTCGAGGAACCGGCGCTCGAGCACGGCCGCGGACCGGGCTCGCCGGGGATGCCGCGGACCTACATCTGGGTCCCGGTCCACCACCGCAAGCAGCTGGTGGCCGCGGTCATCTACCAGATGCACGAGTGGCGTCTGGTCGACGACGACGAGGTCGCCTTCCTGGACGATCTGCACGAGCATCTGGGAGCCCTCATCGTCAACGCGTACCTTCACGAGCTCACCCGCAACCAGGCGCTCAGCCTGAGTGCCCTCAACGACCTCGCCGGCGAGCTGGCCACGACGCACGACGAGGTCGGCATCGCCTCGGGTCTGCTCGCGACTCTCGGGCATCGCGTGGGCATCGACGCGCTGGAGATCGTGGTGCCCGCCCGCGAGGGCAGAGAGCTGAGGTCGGTCCGGGCGCCGGCTGCCAAGCCCAAGCCGGGCGAATCCCCGCGGCGCCGCGACCTGCCCCAGATCCGGCGCGTCGCCGCCTCGCGGCGACCGCTGCTGGTGAGCGGTTCGGAGGCGGGTGGACGCTCGGCCGCGTACGTCCCGATTCTCGGCGAGCAGGCGGTGGACGCGGTCCTGATCGCGTACAACACCCAGCCGGACGCGTACGAGGAGTCCACCCTCGACTTTCTGCTCCAGGTGGCCGACCATGTGGCCCCGGCGCTGCACAACGCGTGGTCCTTCGCGATCGGTGAAGAGCAGCGGCGCCGCCTGGAGGTGATGGCCGCCGTCGGTCGGAGGCTGGCGGGAGCCGTCGACCGGCCCACCATCGTGCGTGCTCTTCGGGACGAGCTCGCCGCCCACCTCACGTTCGACGCGTTCGCCATCACGCTGGTCGAGCTGCGCGAGGGCGCGCGCGTCGCTCAGACCTATTTCATCGACGGGGACGGACCGATCCGGGAGG
>JBAPXO010000887.1:0-2075 GCA_049284255.1 Solirubrobacteraceae bacterium
GGGCACCGACGACACCCTGTTCACGCTGCACGAGGCGATCACCAACTACGAGGCGCTCAAGGGCCGGGGCGTGCCAGTGCAGATGCTCTGGTTCTGCGGCTCGCTCACGGACAATCCGGGCGTCGCCCACGGGCAGTGCCTCACCCCCAAGGGACCGGATCCGCAGATCACCCTGCACTTCGAGCTGCGCTGGCTGGCGCGCTACCTCAAGCGCGACACCGGGGTCAATACCGGTCCCGGGTTCACCTGGATCTCCGACGCCGGAGTCGAGCGCACGACGCCCGCCTACCCGCCGGCAGCCGGCTCGCCGGTCACCGGCACGGGCTCGGGGGTGCTGCCGCTGGCCGTCGGCGACACCTCCGGCGCGTTGATCGTCGCCAGCCGCGCGGCCAACGCCGTCAACGTGGCGCTGAGCACGCCCGCCGCGGGCACCCAGATGGTGGGTGAACCGACGCTGACCCTCAATTACTCGGGGACGGCGACGAACTCCGATGGCCGGCTCTATGCCCAGATCCTGAGCAACGCCAACGGCCTGGTGCTGGGTAACCAGGTCACGCCGATCCCCGTCACCTTGGACGGAGCGGCCCATAGCCTGACGATCCCGCTGGAGGCGGTGGCCGCTGACGTGCAACCGGGCTCCACCTACACGCTGCAGATCACCGACGGCACGTCGGTGTACTTCTCGGCGCGCGCCGCCGGACTCGTCAATTTGTCCAAGATCGCGGTGAGCATTCCCACTGTGGCCCCGGGAGCCTCGAAGGTCGTGACCGGGCCGACGCCCACCGGCGCCACGGCGGGTTCGGTGTTCTCGTGCGCGCATCCCTCGGGTCGGCTCTCCGGACGGTCGCTAGGGCCGGTCAAGCTCGGATACACGCGCGCCCGCACGCGGCGCCAGTTCGCCCGCGTGTCGCTGCGCGGACGGCGCTACATGGACTTCTTCTGTCCCTCGCACGGGGGCATCCGGGTCGGCTACCCGTCCCCGAAGCTGCTCCGCGCGCTCTCGTCGCGGTCGCGGCGCCAGGTGCGGGGGCGGGCCATCCTCGTGCTGACCGCCGACCGCCACTTCGCATTGCGAGGAGTGCGCCCAGGCACGCGGCTGGCGGCGGCTCGCCATCGGCTGCGGCTCGATCGTGGCTTCACCGTCGGACGCAATCGGTGGTATCTGGCGCCGGCAGGTGCTGCCCGGGGTGTGCTCAAGGTGCGTCACGGCCGGGTCGACGAGATCGGGATCGCCGACCGCAACCTCACGACCACCCGGCTCGCCCGGAGGTTCCTGCGCAGCTTCTCCTAGTGTTGCGTCTTTGTCAGACGGGGCACTGGTCGCTGGGCGCGGTGTCAGAATCTTCGTGTGACTGATCAGACCGCTTCGGCAACCTCCGAGCACCCGACCGGCCCCGTGGCCATGGCCTTCGAGCAGCGGGTGCGCGCGCGCGAGCAATCAGCGCTCTCACCGCTGGCCGTCCGGTCCTATCCCGCTCGGCGCGCCCGGGCCGAGAACGACTGTGGCCTGCGCACGCCGTTTCAGCGTGACCGTGACCGGATCGTGCATTGCAAGGCCTTCCGGCGCCTCAAGCACAAGACGCAGGTGTTTGTGGCCCCGAGCGGGGATCACTACCGCACGCGGCTGACGCACACGCTCGAAGTGACCCAGGTCTCGCGAACCGTCGCCCGGGCGCTGGCGCTCAACGAGGATCTCGTCGAAGCCATCGGTCTGGGCCACGATCTCGGTCACCCGCCGTTCGGTCATGTCGGCGAGGACGCGCTCGACCGCTGCCTGCGCGAACGGTTCGGAACCGGGTTTCGCCACCACGAGCACTCCCTGCGCGTCGTCGACACTCTCGAGCGTGACGGCCGCGGGCTCAATCTGACCGAGCCGGTGCGCGACGGCATCGTCACCCACTCCGGTCGCGCCGCCGAGCCCGCGACCCTTGAGGGCAAGATCGTGCGACTCATGGACCGCGTCGCCTACATCAACCACGACATCGATGACGCCGTGCGCGCTGGGGTCCTGGCGGCCGGCGACCTGCCGCTGGCAGCGATTGACATCCTCGGAGAGACCAGCGAGCGCCGTATCG
>JBAPXO010000888.1:0-2897 GCA_049284255.1 Solirubrobacteraceae bacterium
CCCCAACAATGACGACGCGGTGAACACGACCGCCTATTACGGACAGCTGCGTGTCATCGATCCGAGCGACACAACGGCGGCGAACGACCAGGGCGCTGCCGAAACCGACGTCTACAGCTGTCGGCCCGAGGAAGCGACGATAACTTGGAATCAGCAGGGTCAGCAGGGCCTCCCTGGCGCCCAGGGCCGCCAGGGCCCGCCCGGACAGTCCGGAGGCAACGGCGGCCAGGGCAGTTCCGGCGGGTGGTCCTCGGACACGAGCTATGGCGTCTCGGCCGGAGGAGGCACGGGCCTCTACCTGACGATCAACGGTATCCAGGGGGGCAGCGCGTCCAAGATCACCACGGTCGGCTCGTGGTCACAGGTCAACAACAAGAGCGACGTGAGCGGCGCGGAGGTGCACGGCCCGCTTGCCGAGACGAGTTCGAAGCACAAGTCGAAGTCGGGCCCCAATGTCTTCTCGACGAGCAGCAAGACCGAGAACGGCCTGATCGCGCTGAAGGAGTTCGCTCTTGGCAGCGAGACCCCGGTGACCAACGGAAGCGCCTTTGGGGCAAGCACGGGGGCCGGAGCCGGAAAGGTCCAGAACATTCAGACCTTCGAGTTCGTCAAGTCCGTGGACAAGACGAGCAGCCAGCTTTACAACGACCTCACCCACTCCACGGTCATCCGCAGCGCTGAGGTGATCGTCACCCACAACTCCAAGAACGTGCACGAGCAAGTCGCCGGGTACAAGTTCTCCGATCTGATCATCAAGAGCATCTCCGACTCTGGCAAGACCGAGAAGGTGACCGGCGTGTTCCGGGCCGTGAATACCCAGCTCGGGTCAGGCAAGCAGTCAGTCTCGGCCAGCTGGAACAAGGTTCAGAACGTCGCCGACGAAGCGACGCTCGTCCCCGGCTCCTGACAACCGACTTGAATCCTCGGGAGCCCGCTCCGCCGGGCGCGGCTCCCGCCTACGAGCAGGTCGCCTACCCCGGTTACGTCTATCCCCAGACGCATCCCGCGCGCTTGGAGGTCCTCGGCCGCTTCTTCGGCTTGGATCCGGTGCCGGCCGCTCACGGCACGATCCTGGAGCTTGGGTGCGGGGATGGGGGCAACGCGCTCGCCATCGCCCAGACCCTCCCGGAAGCCCGCGTCGTGGGCGTCGACTCGTCGGAGTCAGCCATCGCTCGAGGTCGCGCGTTGGCGAATGCCGCGGGGCTGACGAATCTCGAGCTCCGGCTGACCGACCTCTCCGCCCCGACGGCCGTGCAGGACCTGGCGCCCGTGGATTACGTGATCGCCCATGGCGTCTACTCCTGGATTCCGCCCGCTGCCCGGACAGCGCTCCTGCAGTGCTGCGGGCGCTTTCTGGCCCCCGCGGGCATCGCCTACGTCAGCTACAACGCCTACCCCGGCAGTTACCTGCGTGACATGGCGCGCGACGTCCTGGACTACCACCTGCGCGGAGTCACCGAGCCGGACCGGCGTCTGGCGAGCGCCCACGAGCTGATGCAGGCGATCGTCTCGGCGCAAACGCCGACCCCTTACGCCCGCGTGCTGCGCGAGCACATGGAGCGAATGCTGGCCGCGGGCGAGGCGCTGCTCTTCCACGATGACCTCGCTCCTGTGAGCACCCCCGTCTACTTTCACGAGTTTGTCGAACATGCGGCCGCGCATGGACTCCAGTTTTTGTCGGAGGCGGAGCTCTCTGACAGCCGGCTCGTCGAAGTGCCCGAGAGCGCGGCCGAGCTGATCCAGAACCTGCCCCAGGATGTGATCGTTCGCGAGCAGTATCTGGACTTCTTCACCAATCGGATGTTCCGCCAGACACTCCTCGCGCGTGCCGAGGTATCGCTGACGCGGGCGATCGACGGTGCACAGCTCGAGCACACGGTGATTTCATCTCCCGCCACCGGCGACGGCGACACCTTCTCAGCCCCCAACGGCTCGTCACTCTCAACGTCCGACCCCTTGGTTCAGGCCGCGATGCGAGCGCTCTCGGAGCTGTGGCCGGTTGCGGTCCCGTTCCCGGAGCTCGTGCAGCGCGCGAGCGAAAGTGTCGAGACCCGCCCGGTCGCCGCAGACAAGCTGGCGCAGCTCGGGCAGGCGATGTTCGACGCCTGGCTAGTCGGGGCGGTCAAACTCGACGCGTGCGACCTGGGCGCGGTCGGACCAGACGTGCCGCGACCTTGCGCCAGTCCGCTGGCGCGAGCCCAGAACGCCGGCGGCCTGCCGTTGCTGAGCACGCTTCTGCCCGGCAACGTCAGCCTCGACGGGGAGCTCGAGCGACGCCTGCTCGGTCTTCTGGACGGCAGCCGCGATCGATCCCAGCTGGCGATCGAGCTCGGCCTGGAGGCCGAGACGCTCGACGGCGCGCTGGAGCACTTGGCAATGAGCGGTCTGCTCTGTGACGCACGGCTCGGCGGTAGCTGAGCGCGGGAGCCTCCGGCGTCAATGGCGTACCTGGCAGTTACGTCCGGAGCCCACGCATCCGGCGTCACGACTCGCGGGCAGCCACAGCCGACCTGATTGAATCGCGGTCATGAGCGATTCCCTTTGCGCAGAGACTGTGACCATCGCCGGAGACGGCGGTGACGACATCGAGGCCTACGTGGCCCGCCCCTCAGAAGACGGCGCGCATGGCGGCGTGGTCGTGATCCATCACATGCCCGGCTATGACCGCGGAACCAAGGAGATCGTGCGCCGGTTCGCCGAGCTCGGCTACGACGCGATCTGCCCCAACCTGTACCACCGCGACGCTCCCGGAGCCGCGCCCGACGACGCGGCTGCCACCGCCCGCGCCCAGGGCGGCGTCCCCGATGACCGGCTGGTCGGCGACGTGGCTGGAGCGGCTGCTTACCTGCGCGCCCTGCCCACCTCCAACGGCAAGGCCGGGGTGATCGGGTATTGCT
>JBAPXO010000889.1:0-2716 GCA_049284255.1 Solirubrobacteraceae bacterium
CATGTCCCGCGCGGTCATCTCCTCGTATTCGACGCCGCTGGCCTTGATGGCGATCACGCCCCGCTCGCGGTCGACGGCGCTCACGTTGCCCCAGGTCAGCTTCACCAGGCCGTGGGCGGGCAGCGCAAGGTTGGCGGCGCATACCTCTTCTCGCAGATCGCTCAGCTCCACCTCGGTGTCCTTGGGCTCTAGCCGGGCGGGCCGGCGGTCGGGGTCCCCGCATCGTTCCCGTTCGGGCTGGTCCGCCCCAGGTTCTCCTGCCGAGCCCTGCGGTACTCCTCGACCACGATCTCGGTGAGCTCCTCCACCGATGTCTCGGCGGTCGGCTTGTCGAGCGCGATCACGCCCTCCTGGATGAGGTTGACCCGGTCGCAGGCGGCGAAGACGTGCACGTAGTTGTGGACGATCATGATGATCGAGACGTTGCCCTCGTCCTTGAGCCGCTGGATGAGGTCGAGGATCATCGCCCCCTCCTTGGCCCCCATCGCGGCCAGCGGCTCGTCGAGCAAGATAATGTCGGCGTCGCCGGAGATCGTCCGGGCAACGGCGATCGCCTGGCGCTGGCCGCCGGAGAGGCGGGCGGCCGGCACGTCGATCGAGGGGATGTTGATCCCGATCTCGTCGAGCGCTGCGCGCGCCTCCCGGCGCATCAGAGCGTTGGAGAGGAACGGGATCGGCTTGCGGACCTTCTCCCGGCGCAGGAAGAGGTTCTGGTAGACGGTCAACTGGTCGATCAGCGCCAGGTCCTGAAAGACGCAGTCGATCCCCAGCGCGCGTGACTCGTCGACCGACTTGGGGGTGTAGGGCTCTCCCTTGACCCACAGGGTCCCGGTGTCGGGCTTCTGGAAGCCGGCGAGAATCTTGATCAGGGTCGACTTGCCGGCGCCGTTGTCGCCGAGCAGCCCCAGCACCTCCCCCTTGCGCAGGTGGAGGTTGATGTCGCGCAGGGCGGTCGTGGCTCCGAAGCTCTTGGCCACGTGCTCGACGCGCAGGACGTCGTCGTCGGCGGTCGTCGGAGCGACGATCCGCTCTTGGGGTACAGCCGCGTCAGCCACGGCCTGAGCCCGTTCGGACCCGTGATACGTAGGTGTTGAAGGCCATCGCGATCAGGACGGCGAGGCCGAGGTAGAAGAGGAAGTAGTTCGCGCTGACGCCCTTGATGTTCAGCCCCTCCTGGAGAATGCCGAGGAAGATCGCCCCGATGAAGGCGCCGACGACGGTACCCGAGCCCCCCTGCAGGAGCGTGCCCCCGATCACCGCCGCCGAGATCGCCTGGAAGAGGATCGCGTTGGAACCCGACGGATCGGGGGTGGTGGTCACCGAGCGGACGGCCTCGAGGATCCCGACGAACCCGGCGAGTCCCGCACACATGACGAAGTTGCGCGAGAGCACCCACCAGGTGCGGACACCGGCCTCGGCCGCGCCTAGCCGGTTGCCGCCGACGGCGATCGTGTAGATCCCCCACCGCGAGTACGACAGGACGATCTGCAGCACGATCACGATCCCGATCGCCCAGAAGAGCTCGGAGTAGGTCCCGCCGCCGAAGATCTGCGCGAACGTCCCCACCTTTACGACCGAAGTGCCCGGGGTGGTGACCTGCGTGGCATGGGAGATGATCAGGGTGAGGCCGTCCAGGGTGAATAACGTACCCAGCGTGGTGACGAACGAGGAAATGCCCACGACCGCCACCACCAGACCATTGAACAGGCCGATCAACATGGCGATCAGCAGCGAGACGACCATCGCCGGGACCAGCGGCAGGCCGACGCTCGAGTTCAACTTGTAGAACACGAACGGCGTGAACAGGTAGACGGCGCCGATCGAGAGATCGATCTCGGCGTTGATCATCACGAACACCTCGCCCGCCGCCATGATCGCGAACGGAGCGAAGTACGGGAGCAGATTTTTGAGGCTGGACCCGCTGAGGAAGCGGGGGGTGCTGAGCGCGAAGTAGACGAACGCGATCAGCGTGACGACGATGATGCTCCCCTCGCGGAGCGTTAGGAGCCGCTTGCCAAGGCTCAGCGCCGCGCCGCCGCGAGCCGAGCTCTTGGCTCGGCCCTGCGGCGGAACGCTCGCCGATGGCTTTGTCTCAGGTGTCGCCGACATGCCTGCGTGCTGCTGCGCTTAGGACTTGGTGACGCCCGCAGCGGTACTCGTGCCCTCGTAGCGGCTCTTGGTGCTGTTGTATGGGATGACCGTCGTCTTGTCGAGGAACTTCAGGCCGGTATTGACATCAGCTACCCCGGTGAGGCTCTGCGACGCGTTGTACATGTACAACTGCAGAATCGGCAGGAATCCCTGCAGGTAGGGCTGCTGGTCGATCGTGAATTGCAGCGCACCTGAGGCGAGCGTCTGCTGCGTGACCGGGGTGAGGTCATAGCCACCGCCCATGATGCCCTTGGACGCCAGGCCATTCTTCTGGATGGTCTGACCGACGTACTGGGTGCTGCCACCGTCGACCGCGAAGAATCCCTTGAAGCTGGGATGCGACGAGATGAACGACTGGACCGTCGACTCCTCCTGCGGCAGCGCCGCCCCGGTCGCCACGACGTGCGTCTTGATGCTCGGATGCGATTTGAGCGCCGCCTGAGCGCCGTCGATACGGGGCTGAATATTCAGCGAGCCGGGTGTGGCGATGAACAGCGCCACGTCGCCTGACGGGACCAGCTTGGCGATGCGCGCGCCCATCTCCTGACCGGATACGAACAGATCC
>JBAPXO010000890.1:0-7192 GCA_049284255.1 Solirubrobacteraceae bacterium
CTCGCGGCTCGCTCTCGCGCTTCAAGACGATCGAGGCCGCCCGTGGGGCCCTCGAGGATCCCAGCGCGCTTCCCGATCTGTGGCCGGTGGCCGTGGAGGCAGGCTGGCCGGGCCTGCTGGTGGATGAGGACAGGGGCGGCGCCGGCCTGGGCGGCTTCGATGCCATGCTCGTGGCCGAGGAGTGCGGGCGGGTGTTGGCCGCCGTGCCGCTGCTCGGGCTCCTGCCCGCGAGCGCGATCCTCAACGCCGCCGGGGACGAGGCACTCGATGCGGTGGCGAGCGGTGAAGTGCGGCCGGCGTACGTTCCGGCCCGCCCTCCCAGCGAGCGCGAGCCGGACTGGACTGTCGATCCGAGCTCGGGATTCAGGCGCTTTGAGGCTCCGGAAGCCACCGTCGACGGCGACCAGGTCGTGCTCGAGGGCGCGGTGGCTCTCGTGCCCGACGCGCCGGGTGCCGGGCTGCTGGTCGCGATCGGGACCGAGTCCGACGACGCACCGGTCGCGGTCGCGATCGATGCCGCTGCGCAAGGGGTGACCATCGAACCCATCACCCGCTATGACGCGACTCGCTCGCTGGGCAACGTCACGTTCTCCGGGGCTCGCGGCCGGCGTCTCGACGTCGACGCCGGGGTGCTCGAGGACGCCTGGTACCTGGCGCAGTCGCTGATCGCCGCCGAGTCGATCGGGGCGGTGCAGACCTGCCTGGACGTGAGCGTTGCCTATGCCAAGGAGCGCTTCACCTTCGGCCGGGCCATCGGCTCCTATCAGGCGGTGAAGCACGAGCTCACCGAGGTCCTGCGCCGGTTGGAGAACGCTCGCGGCCTGGAGTACTACGCAGGCTGGGCGCGCGGGTCAAAGCCCGAGGAATTCGCGCTGGCGGCCAGTGCCGCCCGGAGCGCCGCCGGGGGTGCCCTGGACTTCGCGGGGCGGGCGATGATCGACGTCCATGGCGGGATCGGCGCGACCTGGGAGCACGACGCGCCGCTCTTCTTCCGCCGCTCGCAGCTGTCACGGCGGCTGCTCGGCGGGACGCACGACGCCACCGACCGGGTCGCCGAGCAGACGATGGCGGGGGCCGGCGCCTGATTGGCCGGACGTGTGGCGAGTAAGCGTCCGTACGGGACGGTCAGCCTCAACACATCGGCCCCTTGCAATGTGAATCCGGGTTCACTACGGTGTGAATCGGGATTCACCGGCCGGCAAAGGAGCGGGACGAAGAAGATGACGACGATCGAGATCACCGACCCGACCCGCGAGGTGCTCAACCAGGCTCCGCCGCTGCAACCGATCAATCTGTTCGAGGTCGACCTCGCGCTGCAGGAGGGTATGGAGCGCGAGGGCGGAGGCTGGGGGGCCGAGCGCGCTCGCGAGGCGGGCGCCGTTGCCGGCAGCCCCGAGGTCCGCGAGCACAGCCTCCGCGCTGAGCGCAACGAGCCGCGGCTGACCACCCACGACCGCTACGGCACACGGATCGACGAGGTCGAGCTCGATCCCTCCTGGCACTGGCTGTTGCGCGGGGGCGTGGAGCGTGCGATCCACAGCCTTCCCTGGCTCGATCCCCAGCCCGGCGCCCACGTCGTCCGCGCGGGAATGTTCCTGCTGTGGTCAAACGCCAACGACGGCGTCATGTGCCCGATCTCGATGACCTATGCCGCCGTGCCCGCCCTCCGAGAGGGGGCTCCCGAGCTCGCCGCCGAGTGGGAACCCCGGCTCACCCTGCCCGACTACGAGCGCGGTGCCCTCTCTGGAATGGCGATGACCGAGCGCCAGGGTGGCTCCGACGTCCGCGCCAACATCACGCGCGCCGAGCCGGCCGGCGACGGCGTCTACGAGCTCCACGGCCACAAGTGGTTCTGCTCATATCCCCCGTGTGCAGTGTTCCTGGTCCTCGCCCAGGCGCCCGGAGGACTGTCGTGCTTCCTGGTGGAGCGTGGCCCGGGGATGGAGTTTCAGCGCCTCAAGGACAAGCTGGGCACGCGCTCTCTGCCCTCGTCAGAAGTTGAATTTCGTGGTGCGGAGGCTCGCCTGGTCGGCGAGGAGGGGCGGGGGGTCCCGGCGATCATCCGGATGGTCAACCACACCCGCTTGGATTGCCTGCTTGGCTCGACCGCCGGCTTGCGGCGGGGGACACTCGAGGCGATCCACCATGCCCGTCACCGCTCGGCGTTCGGCGCGTTGCTCTGCGACCAGCCCGCGATGCGCAACGTCCTCGCCGACCTGGCGATCGAATCCGAGGCGGCAACCGCCACCGCGATGCGCGTGGCGCGCGCCTACGACGACCCCGAGCAGGGGGCGTTCCGACGCTTTGCCACCGCGGTCATGAAGTACTGGGTCAGCAAGCGCGCCCCAGCACATGCCGCCGAGGCGCTCGAGTGCCTGGGGGGCAACGGATTCGTGGAGGACTCGGGGATGCCGCTCCTGTACCGCGACGCACCGCTGAACTCGATCTGGGAGGGGTCAGGCAACGTCGCGGCGCTCGACGTGCTGCGTGCGATCGTCAAGGAGCCGGCGGTGCTGCCCGCCTTCCTTGCCGAGTGCGATTTGGCCGCGGGGGGCGATGCTCGGCTCGACGCCCATCTCGACAGCGTGCGCGAGCGAGTGCAGAGCACGTTCGCCGGGGACGCCGGTCAGAGCGTCGAGCAGCGGCTGTACGACAGCCAGTTCGAGGCCCGGCGGCTGGTGGAAGATCTGGCGGTCTCGCTCCAGGGATCGCTGCTCGTCCGTCACGCGCCGCCCACGGTCGCCGACGCCTTCTGCGCCGCCCGGCTCGGCGGCGAGGGGGGTCGCGTCTACGGGACACTGCCTCATATGGTCGACGCCAAGGCGATCATCGACCGCGCGCTCCCGGTATAAGCGGTTCGCGTCCACCGAGATGACCACGGTTGCCTACGAGGTCGATGGGCGGGTGGCGCGGATCACGCTTGACCGCCCCGAACGCGGCAACGGCATCAACCGCGCGCTGGTCAGCGAGCTCGAAGCATGCGTTGAGCGGGCCGACCTCGATCCGGCCGTGCACGTGATGCTGCTCTCGGGCAACGGCAAGGGGTTCTGCGGTGGGTATGACCTGGTCGAGAGCGCCGAGGGACAGGGCCGTTTCGGTGTGCAGGACACATCGCCGGGGTCGCCGCTTGACCCCGCCGTGGTGGCCGCCAACCATGACCCCGAGGGCGTCTGGGACCCGATGGTCGACTACGCGATGATGAGCCGCAACGTCCGCGCCTTCATGTCGCTGTTTCAGTGCGGCAAGCCGGTGGTCTGCAAGGTGCACGGGTTCTGCGTGGCGGGGGGCACCGACATGGCGCTGTGCTCCGACCTGCTGGTGATCGCCGCCGACGCCAAGATCGGCTACCCGCCCGCGCGGGTGTGGGGATCTCCGACGACGTCGCTATGGGCCTACCGGCTCGGGCCCCAGCGGGCCAAGCGGCTGCTGTTCACCGGGGATTCGCTGTCGGGAGCCGAGGCTCTGGAGTGGGGCCTGGCGATCGAGGCTCCCGAGCCGGGTGAGCTCGACGCCCGGACCGAATCGCTGGTGGCGCGAATCGCCCGGGTTCCGATCAATCAGCTGCGGATGATGAAGCTGCTGGTCAACCAAGCCCTGCACTCACAGGGCCTGCACGCCACCCAGACGCTCGGCACCCTCCTCGACGGCGCCGCCCGCCACACACCGGAGGGCTTCGCCTTTCAGGCCCAGGCGGCCCGGGAGGGATTTCGCGCGGCCGTGCGCGCCCGCGACGAACCTTTTGGGGACTACGGCGCCTCGACGTCCAAGGGGTTACCGTGAGCACCGCGGCGCCCGTCGCCACCCGGGCGCGGCTGCTCGCCGCCGCCCAGGAGCTGATCGAGGAGGGTGGCTATGCCGCCGCCTCGGTGATCGCGATCGCCGAGCGCGCCGGGGTCGCAGCGGGAACGCTGTATCGCCACTTCGCCTCCAAGGAGGAGCTGTTCGTGGAGGTGTTTCGCTCGGTCTGCGAACGCGAGGAGCACGCCATGCTCGAGGCGGCCGCCGTCATGCCGGAGGATGCGCCCGCGGTGGAGCGGCTGGAGACTGTCCTGGCGACCTTCGCGCAGCGCGCGCTCCGCAATCCCCGTCTCGCGTGGGCGCTGATCGCCGAGCCCGTCGATCCGCGGGTGGACGCCGAGCGCCTGGCCTACCGCGAGCGCTACGCCGCGGTGATCGGCCGCTCATTGCGCGCGGGGATAACGTCGGGAGAGCTGCCCGAGCAGAACGTCGAGCTCACGGCCGCGGCGCTCGTGGGCGGCTGCGGGGAGGCCCTAGTCGGTCCGCTGTCGCCGCGGGCCGTCCGCGGGCCCAAGGCGATCGAGATTGTGCGCGCCCTGCGCATCTTCGTCCGCCGCGCGGTGGGCGCATGACCGACGCCGTCCGATCGACTCGCGACGGGGCGGTGACCACGGTGCTGCTCTCCCGACCCGAGCGACGCAACGCCGTCGACCGGCCGACTGCTGACGCCCTCAGCGACGCCTTTAGGGCCTTCGACGCTGATCTCGAGGCCGCGGTCGCGGTCCTGTACGGCGAGGGCGGGACCTTCTGCGCCGGCGCCGACCTCAAGGCCGTCGGCACCGACTCGGGCAACCAGGTCCAGGAGGCGGGGGACGGACCGATGGGCCCGACCCGGATGCGTCTCTCAAAGCCGGTCATTGCAGCCATCGCCGGCCACGCGGTCGCGGGCGGGCTCGAGCTGGCACTTTGGTGCGACCTGCGGGTGGCCGAGGAGGACGCCGTGCTCGGCGTCTTCTGCCGTCGCTGGGGGGTGCCGCTGATCGACGGAGGCACGGTGCGGCTGCCGCGGCTGATCGGCGCGAGCCGCGCGATGGACATGATCCTCACCGGCCGGCCGGTGGGAGCGCTCGAGGCCGAGCGGATGGGGCTCGTCAATCGGGTCGTCAGGCCGGGCAAGAGCCTCGAGGCCGCCCAGGGACTGGCCGCCGACCTCGCTCGCTTTCCCCAGACCTGCATGCGCGAGGATCGCCTATCGCTGCTGGAGGCCGAGGGGCTCGAGGCGGAGGCGGCGATGACCAACGAGCTGCACCACGGCCAGCGCTCGCTGGCCGATGTTCGGGCGGGGCTCGAACGCTTCCGGGCCGGCGAGGGCCGGCACGGCGCCTTCTCTTAGAGGCTGTCTCAACCTCTTAACGGTCGTGGCCTGATACCGAGCTCAGAGTCCGCGCCCAGTCCCTGAGCCCTGAGGCCTGCTCGGCGGTGAACCCGATCGCCGGGTCGGTCTCCACCAGCCGCGTCGGCCCCGGACGCGCCTGCGCCCAGGCGTGGCAGCTGGCGTCGAAGGCATCATCGATCCACGCCAGCGCTCGATCGGGACCCGCGTAGGCGTCGATCGCGGCAAGCTTCCAGTGACGTCGTTGGGCCTCGGGGAGGCCCGCGACGGACGTCGGCTGCGTTGGGAAGGTCAGGTGATGCAGCCCGGAGGGCAGTCCGAGGGCCCGTGGCAGGTGCTCATCTGCCTTCTCCTCCCAGCCGCTGCACCAAACGAGCTCGAACTCGTCGCTGAAGGCGGCGAGCAGCTCACCCGCGCGGGACGACAGGAAGTGGACGATCCCCTCGACGAGCTCGAAGCGTCCAGCGGGCGGCCGCTGCGGATCGAACCCCGACAGCGAGATCACGCCGTCGATATCGACCAAAAGAAGTGGCTTATGCATAGCTGGGGTTAACGTGGCTTCGACAGGGTGTCAGGTGGGCCGAGGACGGGTACAGTCGTCAAACGGCGTCCAGTTCCCACTGGACGCGGCGGGCTTGGAGTTCAAGCTGCCACGAGCAACTGTCGAACCGAACGTAACTCCCCCGCACCCCCGTTCCCCCCTCCAACTTGACTGAACTTCTCGGCATCCTGCTCGCGCTCGTCTGCGCTCTGGCGACAAACGTCGGCTTCCTGTTCAAGCACCGTGGTGCCTGCGCGGCCCCCGCCGTGGACGTCCGTCACCCGCTGCGCTGCGCCCGCTCGCTCTTTGGCTGCAAGTTGTTCGCGCTCGGGATGCTCGTCGCCACCGGCGCCTGGATATTCCACGTCGCGGCGATGTCCGTGGCGCCGATGTCCCTGGTCCAAGCCGTGCTGGCTGGCGGGGTGGTGCTCCTGGCGGTCATGGCCGAGCGGATGTTCGGGCTTGGTATCTCACGCCGCCAGTGGGTCGGGCTGTCGCTCACCGCGGTCGGGCTGGTACTGCTCGGCCTGAGCCTGCCGGCCGTCCACGGCGCCCACTCCCGCTTCTCGGTACCGGGCATGATCGCTTTCGAGACGGTGCTGTTGCTGGTCGGCACGCTGCTCATCATGGGCCCGCGCATCGGCGCCCCCCAGGAGCACCACGGCTTCATGCTCGGGGCCGCGGCGGGCATCCTGTTCGGCGTCTCCGACGTCGCCATCAAGGCGATCTCAGGCATGGTCTCGGCGCACGGCGTCGCCGGCCTGCTCAGCCCGTGGCTGGTGGTCACCGTCGCCGCCTCGATCGCCGCCTTCTACGCCTCGGCCAAGGGCCTCCAGGATGGCGAGGCGGTCCCCGTGATCGCCGTCACCGGGACCGCGGCCAACGTTTCGGGCATCGTCGGCGGAATCATCGTCTTTGGCGATCCCCTCTCCGGCCACCCGCTGATGCTGACCGCCGAAGTGTTCGCCTTCGCGCTCGTCCTGGTGGCCGCATGGCTGACCCCGGCCCCCGTCAGGGCCGCCAGTCCCGCCGTCTGATCGCCCGCTGAGCCCGCGCTAGCCTGGCCACGGGATGGCCTCGTCGCTGGTCTGCGCAGCCGAACTCGAGCGCATGCTCTCGCGTGGTCGGCGCCCGACGCTGTTAGACGTGCGCTGGGATCTGGGGGCGGGGGCGCGGCGCGATCATTATCGGCAGGGCCACATTCCCGGCGCCGCCTTCGTCGACCTCGATCGTGACCTCGCGGACGCTCCCGGCGATCGGGGCCGGCATCCGCTTCCGACCTCCGCCGCGTTCACTCGCAGCATGCGCGCCGCGGGGGTACGGACCGAACAGCCGGTGGTCGTCTACGACGCCGCCACCTCCACGGCTGCGGCCCGAGCTTGGTGGCTGCTGCGTTACTTCGGCCACCCCGACGTCGCCGTACTCGATGGCGGTTTGGCTGCCTGGGAGCGGGCGGGGGGCACGCTGGCCGCCGGGGACGAGGACGTGGCGCCCGGTGACTTTGTTGCCCGCGCCGGCGC
>JBAPXO010000891.1:0-2819 GCA_049284255.1 Solirubrobacteraceae bacterium
CCCGGCATCTCGTCCATGAAGCGGCCGGCCATGAAGGCGACGATCGGCAGGCGCGAGTTGTTGTCGGTGACCCATTGGGCCAGCTCGGCCTCCATCCGGCCCCCGGGCTCGGTGTAGATGACGATCGCCTCGGTCTCGGAGTCGGCCTCGAAGAGCGGCATGAGCTCGGCGTAGCTTGAGCCGATGATGGCGTCGCCGCCGATCGAGACCGCGGTCGAAACGCCGAGGCCGGCGGCGCTGAGCGTCGAGGACATCTCGGTGGTCATGCCGCCCGAGCGGGAGATCACGCCGACCTGGCCGTGGTGATAGGACTTGGCGGCATCCTTGGCCGGGCCGCCGATCCCGCCCATCTTGATGACGTCGGGGACGATGATCCCCAGGCAGTTGGGGCCGATGATCCGGGCTTCGCGCTCGTTGGCGAGCTCGACCATCTCGGCGACGTCGCGGCGGGGAATGCGCTCGGTGACGATGACCACGAGCTTGATCCCGTTCTCCAGGGCCTCGAGCACGGCGTCCTTGGTGAAGGCGGGGGGGACGGTGACCACCGAGCCGTAGATCGGCGCGCCGTGGTGCTCGACCGCCTGGGCGACGGTGTCGAACACCGGCACCCCGTGGACGTCGCGGCCCAGGCGCCCCGGGGTCACGCCTCCGACGATCTTGGCGCCGGCGCCGTAGTCCAGGCACTCGCGGGTCAAATTGACGGCCTCGCGGCCGGTGATCCCCTGGACGATGAAGGTGGTGTCGGCGTCGACGAGGATCGACATCAGACGTCGCGCTCCCCGCCGACCTCGGCTGTCGTCTGGCGGAACTCCTCGCCCGAGGCGTTGCCGTCACCGTCGCTCGCCTGGATGCGCTCGACGGCGCGCCGCGCCGCCTCGTTCAAAGACACGCTCCGGTCGGCGTAGGGAACGCCGTAGCGCTCGAGGATCTTGAAGCCCTCCTCCTCCCAGGCGCCGGGGATGCGGAAGATCGTGATCTTCTCGGCGGGGTCATAGCCGAGCTCGAGGCAGGCCTTGATGACGCCGCGGGCCACGATGTCCACGCGGGTGTTGGAGAGGATCGACATCATCACCGCGATCTTGTCCACGCCGGGCTTCTGTAGGACGAGCTTGGCCAGCCCGCAGGCCTTGGCGACCGACGGATTGCCGCCGATCTCGCAGTAGTTGGCGGGATCGCCGCCGTGGGCCCGGACGGCGTCGAACAGGGTCAGCGAGCCACCGCCGGCGCCGATCACCAGCCCGAGGTTGCCGTCGAACTCGGTCACGTTGCCGGCGACGCCGCGGTGGTCCTGGGCGTCGACCGCCTCGCCGGCGAGCTCGAAGGGGGTGGCCTCGCGAGCCTGCCGGGTCTCCTCGTCGCCCACGCCGAGCTCCTTGAGAAGCGCCTTCTGACGGGGACGGGCCTCGTTCTCCATGTCCATGTGGGCGTCGAGGGCGACAAACGAGCCGTCCTCGAGCTCCCCGAGCGGATTGATCTCAGCGAGCGTCATGTCGTAGGTCAGAAACAGCCGGGCCAGGCGGGTGAGGATGGGGGTGAGGCGCTGGAGCGGGCGGCCGGTGACCCCGATCGAGGCGATGATCTGCTTGGCCTGCCAGTCAGAGAACTCGGTGCGGGTGGAGAAATGGCCACGGGCGACGTGGTCGGGGTGCTCCTCGGCGACCTGCTCGATGTCGATCCCGCCCATGTCGGAGAACAGCATCACCGGGCGCTTGCGGGTGCCGTCCCAGACCACGCCCGCGTAGTACTCGTGCTTGACCGCCGCCTTGGAGTCCACGAGCACGCCGCGGGGCATGTGGCCGTTGATCTCCAGCGCGAGGACGTGCTCGGCGTGGGTGGCCGCCTCATCGGGGGTGTCGGCAAACTGCACCCCGCCCGCCTTCATCCGCCCGCCGGTCAGGACCTGGGACTTGATGACGACTGGACCGCCGATCTCGGTGGCGATCTCCCGGGCCTGCTCTGGGGTGGTGGCGAATCCGTGCTTGGTGACGGGGATTCCCGCCTTGGCAACCACGGCGCGCGACTCGTACTCGAAGAAACGCATGAGCGGCGGGGGAGCCTACCGAGCCTGACCGTTTTGAGGCGCGTCGCCGCTCACGCGCCCAGCTCCGCCGGGGCGCCCGTTACCCAACCGCACTTCGGAAGCTTCCAATTCCGACTAACCCAACTATTTAAACCAATCGCATTCGATTCGTCCGGATCGTCGCTAATATCGCCAAAACCCAATCGAGAAACTCGACTTAGCCTCTAGGAGCTGTTCATGAACCATCGATTTGACCTGCGGCGACTAGCCGCCTTGGGCCTTGCGGTTGCCGTGGCACTGGTGGTGGCCGCGTGCGGCGGGTCCTCCGACACCGCGACCAGCGGCAGCGGCGGCAGCTCGAGCAACGCGAGCGCCAAGACCCAGCTCCAGCTGGTGGCCTACTCCACGCCCAAGCACGCCTACGACGCGCTCACCTCGGCGTTCGAGCAGACCGGTCCTGGCGCGGGCGTCGGGTTCGGGCAGTCATTTGGCGCCTCGGGCTCCCAGAGCCGCGCGGTGGACTCCGGCCAGCCCGCCGACGTGGTGGCGTTCTCGACTACGCCCGACATGACGCGTCTGGTCAAGGACAACATCGTCTCCTCGAGCTGGGACGCGAACCCCGAGAAGGGTTTCTCCAGCGATTCCGTGGTCGTCATGGTCGTCCGCAAGGGCAACCCCAAGCACATCACGGGCTGGGATGACCTGATCAAGCCCGGGATCAAGGTGATCACGCCCAACCCGTCGACGTCGGGTAGCGCGCGCTGGAACGTCCTGGCCGCGTACGGCGCCCAGCTCAAGG
>JBAPXO010000892.1:0-5693 GCA_049284255.1 Solirubrobacteraceae bacterium
GCGTAGCGACGTCCGGCGACACCCTCACCGTCACCGACAACCGGACCGGCAAGCAGTACGAGATCCCGATCGAGGACAACACGATCCGGGCGACGGAGCTGCGCAACATCAAGACCCACGAAGACGACTTCGGGCTGATGACCTACGACCCGGCCTACATGGCGACGGCGTCGTGTCGCTCGGCGATCACCTTCATCGACGGCGAGAAGGGGATCCTCGAATACCGCGGCTATCCGATCGAGCAGCTGGCCGAGAAGTCCAATTACCTGGAAGTCGCCTACCTGCTGATCAACGGGGAGCTTCCCAACTCCAAGCAGCTTGAGGACTGGGAGCACGAGATCACGATCCACACCTTCGTGCATGAGAACGTCAAGGAGTTCATGCAGGGGTTCCGCTACGACGCGCACCCGATGGGGATGCTGCTGGCCTCGACCGGAGCGCTCTCGACCTTCTATCCCGAAGCCGCCTCGATCAAGGATCCCGAGGTCCGCTACCTCCAGGTCATCCGGCTGCTGGCCAAGATGCCCACGCTGGCCGCCTTCTCCTACCGCCACAACCGCGGGATGCCCTACGTGTATCCCGACAACGATCTCAGCTACGCCGGCAACTTCCTCTCGATGATCTACAAGATCGCCGAGCTCAAGTACGAGCCCGACCCCCGCCTCGAGCACGCGCTCGACGTGCTCTTCATCCTGCACGCCGACCACGAGCAGAACTGCTCGACGAGCGCGGTGCGCAGCGTCGGCTCCTCGCAGGTCGATCCCTACTCGGCGGTGGCCGCGGGCGTGGCCGCGCTCTACGGCCCGCTTCACGGCGGCGCCAACGAGGCCGTGCTGCGGATGCTCAAGCGGATCGAGACCAAGGAGAACATCCCCGACTTCATCAAGGGCGTGAAGGACGGCAACGAGAAGCTGATGGGCTTCGGCCACCGGGTCTACAAGAACTTCGACCCCCGCGCCAAGATCATCAAGACGGCGGTCGAGGAGGTCTTCGAGGTCACCGGCAAGAACCCCCTGCTCGACATCGCCACCGAGCTCGAGAAGATCGCGCTCGAGGATGAGTACTTCATCGACCGCAAGCTCTATCCGAACGTCGACTTCTACTCCGGCCTCATCTACGAAGCGCTGGGCATGCCGGTGGAGATGTTCCCGGTCCTGTTCGCCATCGGGCGCACCAGCGGCTGGATCGCCCAGTGGCTGGAGATGATCGACGACAAGGAGCAGAAGATCGCCCGGCCGCGCCAGATCTACACCGGCGGCCGCGGGATTGACTACGTGCCGATGTCAGAGCGCAACGTCTAAGGGCGGCGCACTCTGACGGTCCCCGCTCAGCTCGTCTGGCAGAAGTAGTTGGTGTGAGCGGTGTTGCCTCCGGAGGCCGACATGTAGACGTGGGTCACGGTCTTGGTGTTGATGCCGGCGCTGTCGTAGGTCTCGACCGCGAACTGGAGCGGATTGAAGAGCGGCGGCTGCTGATCACCGTTCTGATCGGTCCAGTCCGTGAACATCTTCTGCAGTAGATCTTCGCTCGGGAGCTTCGGTGTGACGTTCTCATTCGTGAGAAAGCCGTCGTTGTACCCGGCGTAGACCCACTGCTCGACCGTCCCTTCGCCGGAGACGACCGGTGCTGCGCCGCCGAACCGAGGAACATCCTTGAAGGGATACCAGGAGGCCGTCCCCACGGTGGGGGAGTCGACCGGTCCGGTGCGCGTGAAGTAGTCACATCGGTACGGGGTGACGTCGTTGGGGTCGACGCTGTTGGCGGCGGCGCCGGCCTGGGCCCGGTAGAGCTGGTACTCGCCCGGGAACAGCGTCTGGTAGGCCTGGCGGCGAGTCGCCAGAAGCAGGCCGTTGGCGGCCTCGGTGTAGTCGGGCGTCTGCCACTTCCAGTCGGCGGCGGCGTTAGTGGTGTTGCCGGCATTCTGGGCGGCGGCCTGAAGCTTGGTCCAGTCGCTGACCAGGATGTCGCCTTCGCTGCTCAGCCCGCTGATGCTTCGCTCCAGGTCTGACTGGAGCCGGGTGGCCAGCTGGTCGGCCCCGATCCGGATGCCGGACAGGTCGTCGCTGCCATCGGTGCCGGCGTTCAGGTCGGACGCCAGGCCCAGCCCCCCGGCGAGAAAGTTCAGCGGGTCGGCCACCTCGCTGACTCCCGGCACCGTGCTCAGGATCCACAGCGCGTCCTCACCGATCGCCAGGGGGTCATACGAGACTGAGCTGCTCGCCTGCACGCTGCCGGTAACGTCGTCGGCGACGCTCGCGACCTCAGGAGCCCGACCCTGGGTGTCGATCAGCGGCGCTTGCATGTTGCCGATCAGCTTCCACACCATGGGCACCGCGTTCCATTCCCGGTCGAGCTGAGCCACAACGTCGGCCAGCTCGGCGGGGGCGAAGCCCGTGCAGCTGTCGGGCGCGGAGGTCAGTGTCTGGTAGCTGAGTCGAGAGGTGTACAGGTCGCCGGCCCATGCCGCCCAGTCTTCGACGTCGTTCTGGTTGGTGTAGTTGTCCTGGATCGGGGTCCGTAGCCCCCCATTGGGATCGACGTTGGCCGCGATGCAGTTCAGCGCGGCCTGGTCACCGGGGGTGTCGCGGTCAGGCCACGAGGAGCTCGGAAGCGAGATGAGTCCGGGAAGCGAGCCCTTCAGGGAGGTACCAGGTGCCGTGGACTCCTCGGGATAGAGCTGAGCGGAGTTGTTGCGTCCCAGCAGGCCCGTGAGCCGGCCGATATCGGGGTCGGCGGGTGCCGAGGGATCGGTGACGTTGTGCGCGGTGCTCGAGACCTGAGTCCACGGAGTGCCGTAGCCTCCGTTCGGGCCGCCGGGGCCGACCTGCGCGTAGGCGTCGTCAGCCGCGCCGTCGAGGGCGTCGAAGTAGAAGCGGCTGCCCCCTAGCTGCGCCAGGTCCCCGGCGACGGCATCCCAGGGGCCGGCCGTCGAGCCATTGCTCAACCGCTTGACCGTGCCGATGCTGCGCACCAGGATCAGCGCCGAAGCATCCGCCTCCCATTTGGTCAGCAGCGCGTGCATGTTGGACAGGCCGTCGGCGGTGACGGCGAACGTGCCCTGGGCGTCGGGCGCCAGGCTGCCAGCGTCGACCACGACCACAAAGAAGCCGGGCCCTCCGGGGTCGGAGGAGGTGTACGTCCTGGCGGGGCTCCCAATCGTCACCCTCGCGGGGTCCGCGGTCGGGTCCCCGGTGTCGAAGGGCACGCGCTCGGTGTCGACGAACACGTGCCCGGCCGCCCGGGTCGCGGTGCCTGTGAAGTCCTGTTGGAAGTAGCCATGCAGATCACCGGCAGCCAGTCCGGAGCCGGGCTCGGAGGTCAGGCCGGGATTGAGGTGGCCATCGCCCTGAGGTATGCCCCGCACTCCGATGGCCGAGAACGAGCTGCACTGTCCCGAGCCTCCGCATGGAGCCCGACCCGTGGACACGGCCGCCGGAATTGCGCCATCGCCGATGGCATTCAGAGCTTTGTCGATGGTCGAAGCGGCGGCGGCCGCACCGGGGTTGGAGACCGACGGAGCAGGCTTGGTGATGATCACCAGCGGAGCGTTGGTCCCTGTTGGAAGCCGCTCGACGGCCGTCAGGAGTTGATCGGCTCCCATCTGGTCGTTGCTGAACGATTGGTTGGAGGTGTTGTCAAAGCTGCCCAGGGAGTGACGATCGAGCACGACGAGCTGGAGCGCGTCGGAGGGCGTGGGGACGGGATAGAACTGCCCGCCGTCGCCAGATCCCGGAACCCCCACCTGGACCCCGAGCACGCCGCCGTTGCTGGCGATGGTGTCGACGGGCACTCCGATCGGGCCGCCTTGAACGGTCGCGAGCATCGTTGTGGTGGCGCTGTTGGTTCCGTGCACCGAGCACAGGAGGTTGGTGCTGCCCAACCCGGCAGTGGGGGCCGGGACGCGTGGTCGCTGGCTCACCGTCACCTGAAGCACGTAGCTCCCCGGCCGGTCGGGACGCAGCCGCGGTCGTGCACTGAAGATGTGGACGACCCGGGCGTGCGAGCCCGCGGGCGCCTGAATGATCGTCCAGCGGTAGCGCAGCCGGGCGCCCCGCCTGGTGGGCGCCGAGCGCCCGGCGTCAAAGCTCACCGCGGCGCCCACCGAGGCACGCCGCGAAGAGCCAGCCCCGGCGACCGGCGTGCCAGCGGGCATCGTCACGTGCAGCCGACGCTGCTGGTACCCACCCCCCTGGGCGTCGAGGACCCGCAGGCTGATGCTGTTGGCCCCTGGGCGGAGGCCGTTGTCGGCACTCAACATCGTGAACCGCTGGCGACCACCGGAGTCCAGAGTGAGTGGATGCCCGCCGTTGACCAAGATCGTGAGCCCGAAGGAGGGGCGGGCGAGGTCGACACTCACCCGCGGCCCGGTTCCGCAGGTCGGCTCCGCGGCCGCGCCGCGCAGCAGGCCCCCGACCGGACGGGCGACGACGAACGATGTCAGGGCCAGCCAGTGGCGGCCCCGTTGGTCTGCGGTGCGCACCTGAAGCCGGTTCTCCCCGAAGTGCAGGCCACGTGTCGCGCCATAGCGAAGCGTGGCCGTTCTGCGCAACCCGGATCTGGAAAACGCGCCGGTGACGACCACGGAGCCCAGCCGCGCCTGGAATGAGCTCACCCCGGGGCCCAGCGCGACGACGACACGAACGCTTCGTCTGAGGACGGGTGCACCCGAAGACGGAGCGAGGATCCGGGCCGCCCAACTCTGCTCCCCGGGACGAGTCGGGGTCGCGCGCGCTCCCAGCGCCGAACCTTCGCCGATCACGAGCATCCCGATGAGGGCGATGATCAGCACCGCCGGTCGTGATCCTCTCATTCCGCGTTCCCTCCAGGCCCTTTGCCCGGGCCCACCCAGTGCCACCCGCCGAAGAGCAGCTTGTGCGCTAAGTTTACTCGCGATCAACTTAGCGCCTGCCGAATAGTCTTGTCAAGCCTGATGTCGCTAGCTCCCAAGCGCCGCTTTCCCAGACCCGAGCGTCGCCGCATGATTGAAGCCGCGGCGCTTCCGATCTTCGCCACCCACGGCTATCCCGACGCCCGCCTCGAGGACATCGCGGCGGCCGCCGAGGTCACAAAGCAGCTGCTCTACCGGTACTTTCCTTCGAAGAAGGGGCTCTTCCTAGCGGTGTTGGCGCGCCAACAGCACGAGCTCCTGGGTCAGCTCGCCGGCGACCTGAGCGCTGAGGCTCCGCCGGGGCCGCGGATCGAGCACGCTCTGGACCGCTGGCTGGCCTTCATCCAGACTCGCCCGCTGGCCGCTTCGGTCCTGTTTCGCGACACCACCGGCGATCCCGAGATCCACGCCGCGTACCGCCGGATGCAGGCGGAAGCGCGGGGGGCGATCGCCGCCTCGATCGCTCGGACCGACCCCCCGGTGGACGGCGAGCTCATCGACGCTCTCGCCGAGATCGTCCGCGCCGGCTCCGTGGGCGCGGCGCTTTGGTGGATTGAGCATCCCGAGGTCCCACGGGCGGCAATGCTCGAGCTCATCCTCGCGGTCTTTCAACCGGGCCGTCGGGGAGCGGATTAGCCGACTCCTCTTGAACCCACTCTGCCCGGCCGGCTACGCCAAAAACGCCCAGGCCGAGAACCACAGCGTGTAGAAGACCAGCATCGCCGAGCTCAAGCCGACGGCGACCCACTGCAGCCGGTGCCTGGCCACCCAGGCACCGGCGACCATCCACAGGGGGAAGATGGTC
>JBAPXO010000893.1:0-2566 GCA_049284255.1 Solirubrobacteraceae bacterium
CCCTCGACGTAGGCCTCCGCGGCACCGCCGCGGACGATCCCGCGCCGAGCCCGCCCGCCCAGCAGCAGGTCCAGGGCATGCGCGAGCAGCGTCTTGCCCGCGCCGGTTTCGCCGGTGAGCATGTTCAGGCCCTCGGCCAAGCGCAGCTCGGCGCGCTCCATCAGCAACAGGTTCTCGACGCGAAGCTCGTAGAGCATGGGTCTGGTTTACCAGCCGCGCCTGACAGACCAGCCAGGTCCAGGAGCCGCCTACAGCGGAGTGGCCAGGCGGCCGAACTTCTGACGCAGGCGGTAGTAGAAGCTCGTCCCCGGGACCTGGGCGAGGGTCCCCTGATCGAAGCTGAAGTTCGCCTCGATGCGCTCTCCAGCCTCGAGCACGCAGATCGGTCGCCCGTCGACGGTGACGTCGACCGCCTCCTCCTGGGAGCGGTTGCTGACCGAGACCTCGTCGCCGGGGGCGACCACGAGCGTCCGCGCGGTCAGGGAGTGCGGCGCGATGAACGAGACCACGAAGCCCTGTACCCCCCAGGCCATGACCGGGCCGCCGTTGGCCAGGTTGTAGCCGGTCGAGCCCGCGGGGGTCGCGACGACGAGGCCGTCGCAGCGCACGCGTCCGACCTCGTCGCCCCCCACCGCGTACTCCAGGTCGGCGACGCGCATCCCCTGCTGGCGGTGGATCGAGACATCGTTGATGGCCAGCCAGCGGCCGCGTACGCCGCTGAGCTCGATTCCGGGCAGCGACAGGACTTCGAAGTCGCCGGCCAGGGCACGGACGCAGCCCTCCCGCGCCTCCTCACGGTCCACCGTGGCCAAGAAGCCCATCTCTCCGAAGTTGATCGCGAACACCGGGACCCCGGTCCCCGCGTAGGCGCGCAGGGCGCTGAGGATGGTGCCGTCGCCGCCCAGGGCGAAGCAGAGGTCGACGTCTTTGCGCAGGGCGGCGTCGCGGATCACGAGGGGATCGTCGGGCAGGTCGTGCTTGGCGACCTCATCGGCGTCGAAGCGCAGCTTGACTCCAGCGTCGCGCGCGAGCTCGATCAGCGTCTGCAGGGCAGGCTCGGTGTCGATGGGCCGGCGGTGGGTGAGCACGGTGGCGGTGCGAATCGGCGTCACGACGCGGGCCCCCTCATGGCTCCACCTGACAGGCTGCGGCCTCGAGGTCCTCGACGTCGCCCGATCGAGATCCCTCGGCCAGCCACACGAAGCTCTCGAGGTTGCCCTTGGGACCCGGCAGCCCCGAGCTGGCGTAGCCGAGCACGGCAGCGCCAAGCCCGCGGGCGGCTGCGCCGACGCTCACGAGCGCGCCTCGGCGCGCGTCGGCGTCGCGCACGACCCCGCCCTTGCCGACCGCCGATCGGCCAACCTCGAACTGGGGCTTTACGAGCGCCAGGCAGTCAAACCGCGACGCGGCCACTCCCAGTACCGCGCCCAGGACCTTGGCCACCGAGATGAAGGAGACGTCGATCACGATCAGATCAGGCTCATAGGGAAGCTCGGAGGCGGTCAGGGCGCGGGCGTTGGAGCGCTCGATCACGGTCACCCGAGGATGCGAACGCAGCGACCAGTCGAGCTGACCGTAGGCGACGTCGAGGGCGATGACGTGCTCGGCGCCCCGCTTGAGCAGGCAATCGGTGAAACCGCCCGTCGAAGCCCCGACATCGAGCGCCTGACGACCCGGGACCTCGACCCCGAGGTGGTCCAACGCGTTGGCGAGCTTGACCCCGCCCCGCGAGACGTAGGCCGGTGCCTGCAGGAGCTCGAGCTCGACGTCCTCGGGCACCATCTGCCCGGGCTTCTCGGCCCGCCGGCGCTCGGGGAGCAGCATGACCTCCCCGGCGAGCACCGAGGCGGCCGCGCGCGTGCGCGACGGGAAGACACCGCGCTCGGATAACAGGTGGTCGAGCCTCACGCGCCGCATGGCCCCGGGGTACGGTACGTGATCGTCTCGGTCGATCTCCAGCCGATGGCACCTGGCCGCGTGATCCGCGGCCGCGATCTCAACCGCTGGTGACCTCGCTGCGGTGGGCAACCGCGGCCTCCACCCGCTTGGCGATCCGCTCGGCGGTGAACCCGACTTCCTCGTGCAGGAGCGCCGGCTTGCCGTGGGTGACGTAACGGTCGGGCAGCCCGACGCGCAGAATCCGGGGGGCGATGCCGGCATCTGAAAGGGTCTCCCACACCGCCGAGCCAAAGCCTCCCGCGAGCACGCCCTCCTCGACGGTCACCAGCAGCTCGTGCTCGGCGGCCAGCTGGGCGGCCAGGCCGGCGTCGATCGGCTTGGCGAAGCGCGCGTCGGCGACCGTGACCGGGATCCCGCGAGCGGCGAGGATGTCGGCGGCCTCCAGGGCCTTGCCCACGCCCGAGCCGTAGCCCAGCAGCGCCACCCGAGAGGCCTCGCCGGGGCCTGCTGAGGCCTCGCGCAGGATCTCGCCGGTGCCGATCTCGAGCACCTCGGGCGTGGCCGGGAGCGGCACCCCGGTGCCCTCGCCGCGCGGGTAGCGTAGAGCGACCGGGCCGTCGTCGTGGGCCAGGGCTGTGTGCAGCATGTGGACGAGCATCGCCTCGTC
>JBAPXO010000894.1:0-3580 GCA_049284255.1 Solirubrobacteraceae bacterium
CCTCAACGCGGGCTGCCGACCCGGGGCTCGAGCGGCGCTCCGCAGGCGCCGCAGTACTCCTCGTCGCCGAGCGCCGTCTCGCCGCATTCCGGACATCGCCGCGAGGGGCGGGACATCAGCCCGATCCCCGGCCCGGCGGTCACCGTCCACGGCTCGAGCACCAGGTGACGGCGCAGGTAGAGCACGGTCTGCCGGAGCACGGCTATCACCGGAAGGGCTACCAGCGCCCCGGCGATGCCGTAGAGCTGGTAGCCGATCAGGAGCGCCAGGATGATCAGGATCGGGTTGATCCGCAGCGAGATCCTGAACACCTGCGGAGCCACGATGTGACCCTCGAGCTGCTGCAGGGCGATGAACAGGAGGATCAGCCACACCGCGGTGATCGGACTCTGGAAGAGCGCCACCACGATCGCCGGGATCGGCCCGATGATCGGCCCGATGTACGGGATGAGCTCCATCAACCCGTAGAAAGCGCCAAAGAAGACGGCGTACTTCTCGCCGTCCGGGAAGATTCCGAGGATCCCGAAGATCCACAGCGCCAGGGCCGCGCTGGCGCCCATGACCAGGCTGAAGAGGAGCTGCCCGCGGACATAACCCGAGACGGCGTGCTGGACGAGCAGCGGGTAGTCGTCCTCGGGAGTCCCGTCGCCGGGCGGCATAATCCGGCGGGCGAGCTCGCCGATCTGGCGTCCATAGATGAGCAGGTAGACCGACAGCACGAGGGTCAGCACCAGGTCGACGCCGATCGTCACAACGCTCGAGAGCAGGTCCCGTGAGAAGGCGACGATGTCTCCCGAGCGCTTGAGGACGTCGCGCTGGAGCGTGTCGAGGGCCGTCTGACCCTGCTTTTGGACCTGCACGTGGATGCCACGTCGGTCCAGCCAGTTCTGCACGTCGTAGAGGTCGCGGTTGGCGTGGGAGACGATCTCGGGCACGTTGTGCTCAAAGCGCGTGATCTGGGTGGCGACCGGGTTGACCAGGAGCAGGCCGACGCCTGCGACCACTGCGAAGCACGCGATGTAGACGAGCGGGATCGCAAGTCCCCGGGGGATCCGGCGCTCGAGGAAGCGCACCCAGGGCGCCAGGATCAGGGCCACCAGGGCCGCCACGATCAGCACCAGGAGCACCGATCCCGCGGCGCGGGCGAGCGCCCACAGGCCGAGCAGCCCGAGCGGGAGGAGTACGAGTTGCACCCATCGGGGGACGACTACGGGAGGTGGGGGCGGGGCGATGGGCGCCGAATCTGCCCCCGCCCGCGTCGGCGGCTCATCAACCGCATCTCGGCCGTTTTCCCCGTCTGGCGCGGGCGCCGTCCGCCCGCCGGCCCGCACGGCTTCGAGCGTGGGCTCGGCGTCTGGGGGATGGCCCCCACCTCTCCGCCAAATCAGCGGTCGGACCCTGAGGCGCATACACCTGGAAGTATGAGGCTCTTCATGGATAAGTCAGCCAGGATCCTGTTCGTAGGCGACATCGTGGGCGGCCTCGGTAAGCGGACCCTGCTCGGGCTGCTCCCGACCCTTCGCGAGCGACACGCTCCCGACTTCCTGGTCGTCAACGGCGAGAACATCGCCGGCGGCCTGGGGATCACCCCCAGGCTCGCCGACCAGCTCTTCGATGCCGGCGTCGACGTGATCACGCTGGGCAACCACACCTATCGCCAGCGGGAGATCTACGCCTACCTCGACGAGCGCCAGGAGATCCTGCGCCCGGCCAACTTCCTGCGCGCCCAGCCCGGACACGGCTGGTGCGTGGTGGCGCACGACGGCGTCCGGCTGGGGGTCGTGTCGCTGTCGGGCAACCTGTTCTTGGACGCTGGGCGACCTGCCTTCGCCGAGGCTGACGCCGCGCTCCACGCCCTAAAGGGCTCGGTCGACCACGTGCTCGTGGACATGCATGCCGAGGCAACCAGCGAGAAGGTCGGGATGGGCTGGTACCTGGACGGGCGCGTCACCGCCGTCGTTGGCACCCACACCCACATCCCCACCGCCGACGCCCGCATCCTGCCCGCCGGCACGGCCTACATCACCGACGTCGGGATGACCGGGCCTCGGGGTGGGGTGATCGGCGTCAAGCGCGAACAGGCGATCGAATCGATGGCCACCAAGATGCCGGTGCGCTTTGAGACCTCGACCGAGGACCCGTGGCTCAACGGGGTGCTCATCGAGGCCGGCCCCGAGCCTCTGCGGGCGACCGGGATCGAACAACTCCTGCTCCCCGCCGCACCCGGCACCTGACTACGAGGTGTTCCTGCCCGCGGCCTGCGCTCCCTTGGTTGCGGAATCCGCTACCAAGCGACGCCACCCCCCGCTCTTTGCGGGGGCCGACCGCTAGCCGGGGGCGGGGATCGGGATCGGCTCGGTCTCGCCAGCCGCCTCGACCCGCGTCCACTCTCGCCTAAAGCGCTCGCGGCGATCGGGATGGGCGGCCAGCAGCGCCACCATGACCAGCGGGAAGAACCACACGATGTAGGGGTAGAGCCAGTAGTTGACGGTCAGCTGGAGGGCGATCATCACCGCGGCGCCCAGCGCCGCGACCTCGACGACGCCGCGCCGCCTGGGGACGAAGGCGACGAGAACGGCCAGCCACACCACGGCGCCCTGGAGCACGTGCTGGACGATCCCGAGCCCGCCCCACAGGCCCCAGATCGAGAACGGCGTGACCCGGCTGGACTGGTAGGCCACGGAGTCGTGCCAGAAGTAGTGCAAGTCCGAACCGAGCACGGGGAGCATGACGACGAAGACCGTGAGGGCGAAGACGACGCAGTAGGCGATCACCGATCTGCGGCGCGGGGGCTCGCCGATTCCCCGCAACAGCAACGGCGCGAGGGCAAAGGGGGCGAACTTGGTCAACCCCGCGAGCGCGGCCGCTGCTCCGCGGGCAGGCGCCGAAGTGATCGCCAGCAGCGCCAGGACAAGCAGCGCCGCCACCAGGCTGTCGTTGGTGTTGGAGTTCAGCGAGTAGAGCGTGAACGGGTAGGCCGCCCAGGAGTAGGCAAGCAGCGTTCCGAGCGCGTTGTCGCGCAGCCGCCGACCGAGTGCGAACAGGCCCCCGAGCGTCGCCAGGTCAAAGAAGATCGCCGCGGCATGAGCCGCCGGCAGCGAGTCCCAGGTGCCGCTCCAGCCGAAGATCAGGCGGAAGGGAACGTAGAGGTAGTAACTCACCGGCCCGTAGGTGTCCCCGTACATGTTGTCCCGAGGCCAGTGGCCGTAGAGGGCGGCCCCGTGGATCAGCTTGTCGGCGCCGATCACCCCGGCATAGCCGACATCGATGACGTTGGAGTTGAGGATGTTGAGACCGATTCGGAAGGCCATCAGGAAGACGATTCCCACCCCCAGCCAAGTGATGGGAAAACTCGTGCGCAGCGGCTCGCGGGGCACCCCCTTTCCGAAGGCCAGGAGCAGCATGCGCGCCAGCAGGTAGATCAGGAACGGGTAGACGAGCGGGACCGAGAGCCCGATCTTGGCGTGGTTGAAAAAGGCCAGCGAGATCGAGAACCCCAGCAACATCAGCAGGTCAAGATGCAGCAGTCGCAGACGCCTGCGCCATGAGAAGAATGGAGCGACAAACAGCAGGCACAGGG
>JBAPXO010000895.1:0-2814 GCA_049284255.1 Solirubrobacteraceae bacterium
GCGATCCGCGGCTGGGCTGCGACCCGGGGCGCGGCGGGAGCGGGGGCGCTCGCGGGCCCACCCCCGGCGGGGGACGTTCCCGACGGCGCCGCGCCAGAGCGCGAGAGCTGGGTCACGTAGTCGGAGAGGCGGCGCAGCTGGTCCTCGGACTCGGCCGCGCGCTGGCGCAGCGTCGCCGTCTCGCGCGCTTGCGAGAAGAACAGGATCACGAGGATGGCGAGGCCGATGACGGCGGCAAAACCGGCGTCGGCGCCAACCGAGGAGATGAAGTGGTGGGCCGAGAAGGCGTAGGGGATCGCTGCCATGTGCAGGGCCGCAGTCTAGGGGGCCAGACCGGCGCTTTGATCGGTGTTGAGCGTTACACGCGCTTCGGAAAGCCGGGATACATGTTTCGCTAACCCGGCCGCGTCACCTTCTAGCACGAGCAGGTTGAGATCGGCGAAAGTGCGCTGCACCCATTCGGGGTCAAGGGCGTCATGAGAGGCCCGCAGGATCCGCTGCGCCGGGGTGGGCTGAGGGGTCTCGAAGGTGTCAAAGAGCTCCTCGTGGAACTTCTCGCCCGGACGGGCGCCGACGATCTCGATCGCGATGTCGTGCTCGGGTTCAAGCCCCGAGAGCTTGATCATGGTCTCGGCGAGCTCGACGATCTTCACCGGCTCTCCCATCTCGAGTACGAACACCTCGCCGCTGCGCTCGCCGAGGGACCCGGCGCGGATGATCAGCTGCACGGCCTCGGGGATCGTCATGAAATACCGCGTCATCCTGCGATCGGTCACTGTCACTGGGCCGCCGGCGGCGATCTGTCGCCTGAAGATCGGCACCACGGAGCCCGAGGACCCGAGGACGTTGCCAAAGCGCACGGTGGCATAGCGGGTGCCGGGATGCTTGACCGCCTCGGCCTCGACCGCCCACTCGGCCAGCGCCTTGGAGGCTCCCATCACGGTTGCTGGATTCACGGCCTTGTCGGTGGAGACGAGCACGAAGGTCCCGACGCCGGTCTCTCCCGCGATCCGGGCCACGAGCCGGGTGGCCAGGGCGTTGTTGCGGATCGCCTCGACGGGATTGAGCTCCATCATCGCGACGTGCTTATAGGCGGCGGCATGGAACACGACGGCGGGGCGGTGCTCGCGGAGCACCTCGCGCATCCGCTCCTCCTCCTTGCAATCGGCGAGGACCGGCACCGCGGTGCGGATGTGGCGATCTTCTTCGAGCTCGCGCCGGATTTCGAACAGGTTGTCCTCGGCATGGTCGACGAGCACGAGCAGCCTGGGCCCGACGCGGGCGATCTGGCGGCACAGCTCAGATCCGATCGAACCGCCCGCGCCGGTCACGAGCACGACCTGACCCTCCAGGTAGGCGCCCACCCGGGAGAGCTCCTCGCGAACCGGCTCTCGACCGAGCATGTCCTCGACTCTGACCTCGCGCAGCTGGCGCGTGACCCGGAGCTGCCCGGAGCCGTCCCGGAGCAGCTCGAAGACGGTCGGAGTGGTGCGCACCGGGATGCCTCGCGCGCGGCAGGCGGCCACGACGCGGGCGCGCAGGGTGCCCGGCGCCGACGGAATCGCGATCACCACCTCGTCGGGCTCGGCCTCATCGAGCACGCGCTCGAGGTCGACGGCGGAGGTCGTGCCGAGCACCTTCAGACCGTGCTCGTCCTTGATCCCAAGCTTGCGGGGATCGTCGTCGAGGAACCCGACCGGGCGCAGGCCCAAGGCCGGATTGCGCATCAGCTCGCGAACCACCAGCCGGCCGCCTTCGCCCCCGCCGACGATGAGCACGTCGCGACCACCCTTGCCGCCCCGGATCGACCGGATACGCCCTTCGACGATCAGCTGAACGACGAACCTGGCTCCGACCAGCAACGCCAGTGAGAGCAAGAAGAAGAGCGAGATGACGCTGGCCGGAAGGGTCACGGCGGCCTCCGGGCCGGGGATCGTCCGGTGAACCGTGTGGACGTGACCGTGCGTAACGGCGAGGAACGAAACGCGCTGGGTGGTCGGGATCTCGACGGGGTGCAGGAGGGCGATCACGCCAGCGACGATCACCGTCGCTACGAACACCCCTTTGAGAACCGCCTCGTAGTCGCGCCGCCCGACGAACCTCCACAGCCGCTGGTACTGACCGAAGGCGGCGAGCGCGACCAGGGTCACCGCCACGACCCAGATGATCGTGAGGTGCAGCAGATGTTCGTAGCGGTCCCCGGGGCCCCAGCGGCCGCCCTCGAAGCGAAGCCAGAACGCCAGGTAGTAAGCGAGCGCGGCCAGAACGCCGTCCACCACCAACTGAGGAAGCGCGTGGCGGTGGACGGGAAAGGCCGCGGATCTGATCCGTCGGCGCATGCGGCGGGGAATTCTAGTGCGAGGTTCCGCCGGTTTCCCGGTAGGAGCGGATCCTCGGGAAGGTCAGCGACGCTCGCATCAGCCGGGCGTGGGAGTGTTCGGGATCGCCGGCGTCGGGATTGGCGGCACGTGATTGACCGACAGGACCCCGTTGGGATGGCCCGGGGTGACTGTGTACACCGCCTTCATCTTCTGGCAGGACGCGAGCTTGGACTGCTGGGTGTGCCAGGGGTAGGTGGCCCAGCCGTTGGGCAGCTGGGTGAAGAGCACGACGGGGTAGTGCTGGTGGAGCTCGAACTGGGGCCGGTGCCCGATCTTGCCGTCGTTCTGGTGGCTGAGCCAGCCGAGGATGCTCACGTATTCCACGTTGGTGACCGGTCGCCCGCAGCGCAGGACCGCGTCGCGCCCGCCGAGAGCGTTGATGATCCCGGCGAGCTGATTTATCGACTGGGTCCGGATCCGCTCGTGGCGGATG
>JBAPXO010000896.1:0-27534 GCA_049284255.1 Solirubrobacteraceae bacterium
GTGCAGCACGCGCAATGGTCCCAGGAGTCCTGGACGCTGTCGGCCCCGGCCGAGGAGGCGCTGGAGTATTTCGAGGGCTGGGACGAGGCGCTGCGGGAGCGGATCCGGTGCTGCCAGACGATGCTGCGTGGCGCGGTGTTCGTCCGGCAGCCGCTCGCGCACTGGACCTTCGGCCGCGTCACCTTGCTCGGCGACGCGGCCCACGCGATGGAGCCCTTCCAGGCCCAGGGTGCCGCCCAAGCGGTCGAGGACGCCTACGTCCTGGCCGAGTGCCTGGCTCGGCGCAGCGACGATCCTTGCGCTGCGCTGCGCCGGTACGAGACGATCCGGATTAACCGAGCGTTCGAACTGCAGAGCTCGTCCCATGCAGCGGCGGAGTCGTTCTACCTGCCTGACGGAGAGGAGCAGCGCGCTCGCGACGCGGCCTACCGGACGCTGCGCGAGACATTGCCGTGGGGGACTCGCCAGCGGATCTGGGAATACGATGTCCGCAGCGCGCTGGGAGCCGAATGAGAGGTCTTCGCCGCTCATGATCGTCGCCGGGTGCCGTCTACCGCCTACTGCTCGCGGCGGCCCGACCGCGTCCAGCTCCGGAGCAGCGGCTCTCGGCGCTCGACTGGGCGCGTGTAGACGGCGCTTCGCCAGTGCCCGGGTGCCCCGGAGGGCACCTTTGCATCACCGTGACGTTTCTGATCAAATATCTGGCTATGGCGAGGGATCTCGGTAGGGCGCGACGCGGGAAGATGCCGGGACCGAGATGACCCCTCCGCTTCGCATCGGCGTCATGCAGCTCACGATGGAGCCGCTGCACGAGATCCTCGGCCACGCCCGGGCGCTTGATCGGCATGGATTCGACACGATCTGGCTCGCCGAGGCGTATCCGTGGTGGCGCAAGCACCAGATGGAGGCCCGTAGCTCAACGGTGCTGTCGGCGCTGATCGCGAAGGAGACCGAGCGGTTGACCGTCGGCTGGGGCATCATTTCGCCCTTCACCCGGCATCCGATCCAGGTCGCGATGGACGCTCGAGTGACCCAGGAGCTGGCCCCTGACCGCTTCCGCCTGGGCTTCGGAGCCAGCCGGATCTTCATGAAGGAGATCGGCGCCGAGGACGTCAAGCCACTGAACCCCACCCGGGACGCGGTTCGGATCGTCCGCGGCGTGCTGGGGGGCGGCGACTTCAGCTACGAGGGCAAGGCGTTCACCGCCACGGTCCCCGCACTATCCGACGAAGCGCAATCGCCGCGGGGCGTCCCACCGATCTACGTGGCCGGCACCGGTCCGCGGATGCAGCAGTACGCCGGGGAGGAGGCCGACGGGCTCCTCACCCCCAGCATCACCACGCCCGGCTTCGTGCGTTACTCCAAGGAGAACCTCGATGTGGGTGCGGAAAAGGCCGGCCGCAACGGCGACGAGATCGACCTCGGCTGCACGCTCGTGGCGAGCATCGACGAAGACCGCGGTAGGGGGCGACAGGGGGCGCGTGAGATCGCCGGGATGTACCTCGCCAACAAGGTGCAGAACATCCAGGCCTCGGCGGACGTGCTGCTCGAGCAGGCGGATCTCACCCAGGAGGAGATCAGGCCGATCGCCGACGCGATGGAGTCCGGGGGACGCCTGGCAGCCGCGGCTGCGGTCACCGATGCGATTCTCGACAAGACCCGCCCGATCGCCGGGACTCCGAACGATTGCATCGAGGCGATCGAGGAGTACGCCGACGCCGGCTGCACCCACATCATGCTCGAGCTGTGGGGCGAGCACCGGGATCGTCAGATTGCGCTGTTCGCCGAGAAGGTTCTCCCCCACTTCCGCACATGAGGCCGGTGAGGCGCCCCCCACTTCCGCACAGGAGGGCTCGCACGTGACCCTTGGCGCCCCGCCGGAGATGACCGATCGCGTGATCGGGTGCATTGACGACGAGCGGCTCGTGCGGACCGCCCGGGCGTACGTCAGCACCCCCAGCCCCACCGGCAGTGAGCAGGAGATGGGGGAGACGGTGCGGGGCGAGTTCCAAGACGCCGGCCTCACGATCACCTGGCAGGACGTCGAGGAGGGACGGCCGAACGTGATCGGGACGATGGAGGGCGCGGGCGGGGGCCAGACGCTGATGTTCAACGGCCACATGGACACCTCGTACTCCGGCCGCGAGCCGCACCTTCGCAACATCCTCGGCTTCCAGCCCGAGGCGGTGGTCAAGGACGGCCGCATCTACGGCCTGGGGATCTCGAACATGAAGGGCGCGCTGGCCTGCTACCTGGAGGCGGTCCGGGCGGTGAAGGACGCCGGTCTCAGTCTGAACGGCGACGTGCTGATCGCGTGCGTCTGTGGCGAGATCGAGAAGACGCAATGGGGTGAGGAGTTCAGGGGCCGCGGGTACCGCGGGTACGCGGCCGGCAGCCGTTACCTGCCCACCCACGGCGGTATCGCCGACATGTGCATCCTCGGCGAGCCCACTGAGCAGCGGGTGGTGCTCGGCCACTACGGCGCGATGTGGGCCCGGATCTCCACCCACGGGCCGTTCGTGCATACCGCGTTCTCCACCGGACGGCTGCACGAGAACTCGATCCTGCGCATGCGCGACGTGCTCGACGACGTGCTGGAGTGGATTCCCGACTGGGAGCGAGAGGCGGAGTACCGCGGCCGCAGCGGAGTGGTGAACATCGGCTCGATCAACGGCGGCCATCCGTGGCGAGTCAGCCGCACCCCCAACCGCACCGACCTCTTCCTGGACATCCGCGTCCCCCCGACCATGCGCATGCAGGACGCCAAGCGATCGCTGGCCGAGCTCGTCCATCGCCTGCGCGACAAGTACCCGGACTCGAATATCGAGTACGAGGTATTCGTCACCGCGCCCGGCGCGGAGATCGAGGAAAGCCATCCATTGATCAAGGCGATCGACGCCGGGCACGAGCGCGTGTTCGGCCATCCGCCCGAGCGAGATGTCGTCAGATGGTTCTCGGACGCTTCGGCGCTCACTCGCTATGGCATCGAGACGGTCAACTACGGCACCTCCAGCGGACTGCCAGGACCCGACGGTGAAAGCCTGGACATCGAAGGCTTGGTAAAAGTGGCGACCGTCTACGCGCTGACGATCGCCGCGATCTGCCAGGTGGCGTGATCCCATGAAGCTCGCAACCTTCACCGATCCGGATGGCCACACGCGCTGCGGCTCGCTGACCGACGGCCAGGTCACCGTGATGGACGGCGTGGCCACGATGCGAGACCTGTTCCAGTCCGGCGAGGATCCTGCCACCGTGGCCAAGCAGGCCAACGGCGAGCGGATCGGGCTGGAGGATGTGCGCCTCCGACCGCCGATCATCCCCAAGAAGTTCTTCCACACCTCCGGCAACTACCGTGAGCACGAGGAGGAGTCCAAGACCGTCAACTGGTCTCACGAGATCGCGCCGTGGATCATGTTCTTCCAGAACATCGACGCGATCATCGGTCCCGAGGACCCGATCGTCTATCCCTCGCACCTGACCGACGAGCTCGACTACGAGTTGGAGCTGGCCCTCGTGATGGCCAAGTCCGGCAAGCACTTCCAAGCGGACGAGGCCGAGCAGTACATCGGCGGCTACCTGATCTTCAACGACATCACCGCGCGAGACATCCAGCGGCGTGAGATGCGCTCCGGGGTGTTCTCGTTCTGCAAGGCAATCGACACCTTCTGCCCGCTCGGGCCGTGGATCGTCACGCCCGACGAGATCCCCGACCCCTACGCGCTGAACATGGAGCTGCGGGTCAACGGCGAGCAGCGCCAGAAGTCGGTCACCGGGAACATGTCCCTGACGATGCCGCAGGTGATCGCCCACTACTCGGCGCTCGACTTCACCGCAGGGGACGTCCTGTCGCTGGGAACGGTCTCCGGGGTGGCGGGCTTCCGCGAGGACGCTCGCGACTTTTACCTGAAGCCCGGCGACGTGATCGAGTGCGAGATCGAGCGAATCGGTGTCCTGCGCAATCCCGTGATCTCCTGGAAGCAGGCGTACGGCCAGCCGGCGCCGCCGCTGAAGCGCTGGTAGCGGTGACCTGGCCGCTTGACCTAGACAAGCTGGAGCGCTTCCGCGCCCTGATGGCCGAGCAGGAGCTCGACGCCGTCGTCGTCCGGGCTCCTGACAACATCGTCTATCTCGACAACTACTGGTGCATGAAGGGGTACGACGCTCTGGTCATGCCGGCCACCGGCGACGCGGTGCTGATCGCGCTCGAGCCGCAACTGGAGGAGGCGCAGCGCACCAGCTGGACGCCCGATCTCCGCACCTTCGACGGCTATCACCCGGATGACCCCCGGCCACCGTGGTACCGCTCGTTGGACGTCTGCCGCGAGGTTCTGGTGCAGCGCGATCTCACCGGGAGGATCGGGCTCGAGCTCTCGCAGGGAACGCAGTCCGCGGACCTGATGGTGGCTGAGCCGACGGTGTTCTCCCAACCATGGTTCCAGGCCTTCGACGGCGTCTGCCGGGAGGTGGTCGACTGCTCAGGTCTCCTCGCCCAGGCCCGCGCGGTCAAGACCGCCCAGGAGGTGGAGCGCATGCGGCTGGCGGGCGAGTTGGCGGCCGCGGCGATGGAGCACGTGCGCGACGCGATCCGCCCCGGCATGAGGACCAGCGAGGTCGGCGCGCTCTACGAAGGCCACGTGCACGCCAACGGGGTCGGATACCAAGGTAAGGTCGGGATGGCCCGGGCGTTCACGCTCGTGTGGTCGGGGCCGGGCATCCGGACCTTCACCGCCACGAGTGACGCGTCGGTCAGCGACAACGAGCCGACGCTGCTGGAGATCTGGGTCTGCGCCGACGGCTACTGGTGTGACCTGACCAAGAACGCGTGCCCCGGAACCTTGACCTCCGCGTACGACGAGCTCACAGACGGTCTGCTCAAGGTCTACCAGGCCGCCATCGACCATCTGCGCCCCGGTGCCGGGCTGCCTGAGCTCGATCGCCTGATCCGGGCCGGCCTGGCCGAGCTCGGCTACCCGGGCCAGCCCTCGCACCCGGTGGCGCACGGCGTCGGCACGCGCGCCCATGAGCCACCGTACGCGCACCAGGCCGGAGGCGGCGAGCTGGCGCCCGGAATGGTGCTGGCCGTCGAGCCGGGCGTGTACTGGCCGGGCGGCGGCGGCCTTCGGGTCGAGGACAACTTCCTGATCACCGACGCGGGGTGCGAGCGGCTCGGAACCTATCCCGACGACTTTCGGGTCCGCTGAGCCGGGCGGCGAAGGTCCCGATGGTCCCTGAGGAGCAGATCTGGACCGGCGAGCTCAACGCACAGGCGGTGGCACGTCGGGTCGGGCTCGGAAAGAAGAGCGGGCTGCACTCGATCCGGATCAAGTCCAGCGACGAAGCGTTCCGGCAGCTGGTCGATGTCGGCTGAGCCGGGCGAGCAGCGCCAGGGGGGCGCCCCCGCCGGAGATCCGGGCGACATCCGGCGCGTGTGCGTGATCGGCGCCGGAGCGATCGGCAGCCTGCTGGCCGGCCACCTGAGCCGGGTGTGCGAGGTTTGGGTCCTGACCCGGCGCTCGCAGCATGCCGATCGGCTCAACCGGGAGGGATTGACGGTCTCTGGCAAGAGCGACCTCCATGCCCGGGTGCGAGCGACGAGCGAGCCCTGGGAGCTGCCGGACTTCGACCTCGGGATCGTGGCCACCAAGGCCACCGACCTCGAATCGGTAGCCGGGCGCCTGGAGGGAATCGCCACCCGGGCGGCGATGATGACGATCCAGAACGGACTGGGCGCCGAGGAGGTGCTGGCGCGGCACGGCGACTGGCCGCTGATCTCGGCGGTGACCTTCATGAGCGGAAACCGTCACTCGGACGTGCACGTCGAGTACGAACTCGATACAGCCACGTGGCTCGGCCCTTGGGCGGCCACGGCAACCCCCACCGGCATCGTGACTCGGGTGGCGGAGCGGATCAACGCCTCGGGCCTGAGGGCCGAGTGGCTGCCTGACCTGGTCCCCGCGCAATGGTCGAAGCTGATCTTCAACTCGGCCGTCAACTGCGTCTCGGCGCTGACCGAGCTGCCGCACGTGGCGAAGTTTGCCGACGAGGAGGGCTGCGGAGCCCTCGGTCACGTGGTGCGGGCGCTGGTGGACGAGGGCAAGGCGGTGGCGGCGGCAGCCGGAATCGAGCTCTACGAGGATCCGTGGGAGATGAACAGGCTGGCGGTCGCCCGCGGCGAGACGGCGTCGAGCGACTACGCACACCTGCCGTCGATGCTCGAGGACGTGCTGGCTCGCCGTCGCACCGAGGTCGACTTCATCGCCGGCGCGATCGTCCGCGAAGCTGGCAAGCACGACGTGCAGGTGCCAGTGACGGCGACCGCATACCGGCTGATCAAGGCCAAGGAGGCTTCCTGGCATCTAAATGGAGCCCCGGCGCAGGAGGTAAAGGCGTGAACGTGTCAGTTGCCGTGCCGAGGTGACGAGGTGAGGGTCTGCATTGTCGGATGCGGCGCGGTCGGGAGCCTGTTCGCCGCGCACCTGGCGCAGGCGTCGGGCACTGAGGTATGGGCCTACGACGTCGTCCAGCCCCACGTCGACGCGATCAACCGCTCCGGACTCATGTTGACCGGCGAGGCCGATTTGACCGGGAAGGTGAGGGCGACCTCCGACGCCGGTGAGCTGCCCGCCTGCGACTTCGGGATCGTGGCCACCAAGAGCATGTTCACCGGGGCGGCGATCGCGGCCACCGCTCACGCGTTCACGGACGGCGCGGTGGCCTCGGTCCAGAACGGCGTCGGCAACGAGGAGGTGATCGCCGAGCACGTCGAGCGAGTCATCCGCGGAACCACGTTCCCGGCGGGGCGCGTGCTCGAACCGGGCGTGGTGCACATGGATACCCGCGGGGATACCTGGCTCGGGCCGTTTGAGCCACAACCAGCATCGCTGGCCCAGGTCGAGCGGCTGGCGGCGGCGATCACCGAGGGAGGGATGAACACCAAGGCGCTCGCCGACGCGCGCGGCGCTCAGTGGACGAAGCTGATCTTCAACGCCGCCACCAACCCGATCGGCGCGCTGACGCGGCTCAGCCACGGGCGGGTGTGCGAGCTGGCCGACACCCGCCGCTTGGTCACCGCTCTCGTCGACGAGGGTAAGGCGGTGGCGGATGCGCTGGGGATCACGCTCGAGTCCGATCCCGACGAGCTTGTCGACCACGCCGCCGAGGTGGCCTATGAGCACCGTGCCAGCATGCTCCAGGATGTGCTGGCCGAGAGGGCGACCGAGGTGGACTCGCTCAACGGTGGGATCGTGCGATTCGGCGCCGAGAACGGGGTCGCGACGCCGCTCAACGAGGCGATCATGGCGCTGATCAAGGGGCTCGAGCGCTCGTGGTCGCAGTCGCGATGAGGTCGCGACGCGTTGAGGTCGTGACATGGTGAGGTCGTGACACGATGAGGACCGCCGCAGGCACGTGATCCGGGTAGCCGGCTCCGTGAGTGTGGCGGCCACCGGGCCGGCGGGCGCGTCGAAGATCGCGCTCCGGCCCCTGGTCGGGGGATGCACGATCGGGCTCTCGATCTCCTGGAACATTGCCAACATCGGGCCGGTGGCCACGCTCCTGGCGCAGCGGTACGGGACGACCCTGGCCGTGATCGGACTGCTGACCACCACCCTGTTCTTCGCCGAGCTGGCCGTCATGCTTCCCGGCGGGCGCGCGATCGACCGCTACGGCCCCAAGCGGGTCGGCGTGGTGGCGGTCGTCCTGTCGCTGCTGCCCAACCTCGCCCTGATGGTGTTCCCATCGGTGGGGGCGGCAATCGTCTTGCGCGGCTTCGCCGGACTCGGCGTCGGCCTCGGCTTCCTGGCGGGGGCGATCTATGCGCAATCGGGCGCGACCGGCCGGGCGGCGGCGCTGGCCGGCGGCATCTATGGCGGAATGGCACTGGGCGGCGGTGGGCTGGCGCTGGCCGTCGTCCCGCAGCTGGTGGGGGCGCTGCAGTGGCGCGCCCCGTACGCCAGCGGCGCAGCGGTCGCCGCTCTGGCGCTCCCGATCCTCGCCCTCTGTCCCTCCACCCCCGGACATGGTGGCTCGCGGACCGGGCCGGGTCTGCGAGCGCTGATGACCGACCCCCGTCTCGTGCGGCTGGGGGCGATCTCGTCCGTGTCATTTGCCTTCAGCGTGATTCTCGGCAACTGGGTGGTCACCCTGCTGCAGCGGACCGGGGGGCTGTCCCGCGGCTCCGCCGGTGCGATCGGGTCGCTGATCCTGATTCTCGGGATCGTCGGACGCTCCTCCGGAGGCATACTGGCCGGGGCGGCTCCTCGCTCGATCCGGCGGATGCTGGCTGCCGGCCTCTTGGCCTGCGCGTGCGGCACCGCGGTGGTGGCGCTGTCGCTCGGACCGGTGCCCGACATTGCGGCCACGATGCTGATCGGCGTCACCTGCGGCCTCCCGTTCGGGGTGACCGTCGCGGGCGCCACCAGCGCCCACCCTCAGGCGGCCGGCGCCGCGGTGGGCGCGATGAACACCTACCCGGTGCTGGTGATCGTCTGCGGGGCGCCGCTGGTCGGCCTGAGCTTCAACCTGCCCGGGAACGGGCGGATCGGCTTTGGCATCATGGCGGCCGTGCTCGTCGCCGCACTGTCGTTGCTACCAGGACTCGACCTGTGATCGACCCCCCCGGAAGGTAGGAGAATGCGCAGGCAGCCCAGCCATGACTGACACCGTCGACGTCGTGGTGATCGGTTCAGGACACAACGGCCTGGTGGCGGCGGCCTACCTGGCCCGCGCGGGAATGAGCGTCGAGGTGCTCGAGCGCAACCCGATGGCCGGGGGCGCAGTGGCCAGCGAGGAGTTGACCGACCCCGGCTACACGCACGACACGTTCTCGTCCTGGCATCCCCTGTTCAAGCTCTCGGCTGCCTACGCGGAGCTCGGGCCCGAGCTTCACGAGCGCGGGCTGACCTACTGCGAGACTCCGGAGGCGACGACCGCGAACGTGCGGCCGGACGGGACGGTCGCGATCGCCTACCGCGAGGTCGAGCGCACGACCGAGAGCTTCGCGCCCGCAGACCGGGCCCCGTACACGGCGGAAATCGAGCGGTTCGGATCGACGATCCCGACCGTTGGCCAGCTGCTGGGCACGGAGCTGTTCTCCGGCGCCAGCGCCAAGCTGACCTGGCAGCTGGCCCGCCAGCTCGGCCGCCGACGGGGACTGCGCTTCACCGCCGACCTCCTCTCCTCCGCACGGGCGTGGTTGGAGGCTCACTTCGGCGGCCGGGAGGTCGCCGACCTGTACGCGCCGTGGGCGCTGCACACTGGCCTCTCGCCCGACGCCGCCGGCAGCGGCTTTCAGGCGCTGGCGATCGCCGGCTCACTGCACGCGGTCGGTCTCCCGGTCGTCCAGGGGGGCGCGGGCAACTTCGTGCGCGCCTTCGAGCGGCTGATCGCTGCTCATGGGGGAACCGTCACCACCGGCACCGAGGTGGAGCGGATCCTGACCCGCGGGCACCGAGCGGTCGGAGTCCACGCCGGCGGACGGGAGATCCGGGCGCGCCGGGCGGTGATTGCCAACACCACCCCCAGCCAGCTCTACGGGCGCCTGCTGGCGCCGGGCGCCGCGCCGTCCCAGGCGGTCGAGCAGGCGCGTCGTTTCCGTTACAGCCCGCGCGGGGGCATGCAGATCCACGTCGCGCTCACCGAGCGGCTGCGCTGGCGGGACTCGCGGCTGAACGGCGTACCACTGGTTCACCTCAGTGACGGCCTCAGCAGCGTCGCGCTGGCCTGCGCTCAGGCCGCCGCGGGGCTGCTGCCGGCCCGCCCGACGGTGGTGGCCGGCCAGCCGACGGTGGTCGACCCCAGCCGGGCCCCGGACGGCCGGGCGGTGCTGTGGGTCCAGCTCCAGCAGGTCCCCTACGCTCCCGCCGGCGACGCGGCCGGGGAGATCGACTCCGGCGACGGCGCCTGGACGCCGGAGCTGGAGCGCGACTTCACCGAGCGGGTCCTGGGGCGAGTGGGTGAGCACGTCGAGAACTGGCCGCAGGCTCGCGGCACCGCCGCCGGACTCACTCCGGCGGAGATGGAGCGGCGCAACCCGAACCTGGTCCGGGGAGACATCTACGCGGGCGACTGCGAGCTTGGCCAGTCCTACCTGTGGCGCCCGCTTCCCTCCTACGGCACTCACGCCACGCCGGTGCGTGACCTCTACCAGTGTGGGGCCTCGACGTACCCGGGCCCCGGGCTCAACGCTGCGTCCGGTCGGATCGTGGCCCTGCGGATCATCGCCGGCTCCGGACGCCTTGGTACAGCGGCGAGGCTGCTGCGCGCAGGCCGCTGAGCACCAGCTTGGCGTCCTGCGAGCGGCGCCGTGGCGTGGTCAGGAGCTTGCGGGCGACGTTGTAGCCGGAGAGAGCGTTGACCCCCGCGCCGGGCCAGGTGGAGGCACCGACCATGAGCAGCCCGTCGATGCCTGTCTCGTAATCGGCAAAGCCCGCCAGCGGCCGGAACAAGAAGTTCTGGCGCAGGTGCATGCTCCCACCGATCGAGTCCCCGCCGGCCAGGTTCGAGTCGTGGCGCTGCAGGTCCGCGGGGGTCAGCACCGCCCGATCGAGGACCAGTTCCCCGATACCCGGTGCGTAGCGCTCCAGCTTCGCCAGCACGCGATCGGCGTAGCGCTCGCCCACCTCCGCCTCCCACGACCCCGGCTCGATCTCGCCGGCGGCGTCGCCCCGGATCAGCGCCGGCAGCGCGCGCACCTGGACCCACAGGATGGCCCCGGAGTCCTGGCCCGCGACGCGCTCGTCGTCGCGCCCGCCGGCGCCGGCCACCCGTGACGGGTCGACGGCGCTCGTCTGCCCCACGATCAGCATCGGCTCGTCGGGCAGCACCCCAGCACACGCCTGCGCGTAGGTGGCGGCCAGGTCCTCGGTGTAGGGCGCGATGTGGACGTAGGCGAAGCGGGCCAGATCGTCCCCCGCCTCCCAGGCCGGGGGCCGCGCCAGCGCGAGATGCACCATCAGCGTGCCGGGACCGTGGCAGTACCGAGCCGCGGCCCGGCGGACGGCGGCAGGGATCGTCACCCCTTTCAGGAGCTGCCCGTAGAGAACCGGGGGCATGACGCCGGCGACCACCGCCCGGCGCGCGGCGATCCGCTCACCGGAGGCGAGCTCCACGCCCGTGACGCGAGCACGCTTTCCTCCGTCCTCGTCGACCAGAACACGCACGACGTCCGTGCCGCAGCGGAGCTGCGCCCCGTGCTCGCTCGCCACCGCCACCAGCGCCTCGATCAGCTTCGATGCCCCGCCCTGGGCCAATGTGACCCCGGTGCGCATGTCGGTGAAAGCCTCCAGGAACGGGAACATCGCGCCACCGGAGACGTCGGGACCGAAATCGAGATGCATTCCCCAGCAGGCGAGCAGCGCCCGCGCCTCGGGGGAGTGCAGGTACGTGTCGGCCAGCTCACGCGTCGAGGAGAGCAGCAGCTGCGCCAGCTCCCGGGCGCCGTCGAGGCCCAGCCGCGGGGCCTGCTCGACCGCCAGCGCAGCCAGGCTCCGCGCGTCCAGCCGGGAGCCGTAGAGCGCGAACAGAGCCGGGCTGAGGTGCTCATACAGATGGTCGAGCTCTCGCCAGCCGTCGGCGTCGAGGCTGTCGTGGCGCTCGAGCTCGGCCAGCGTCTCCTCGATCCCCTGGAAGACGCGGACCCCGCGGCCGCCCGGAAACACGTTCGCGAACGGCCGGGCACTGGCCGCGTACCGAAGCCCGTGGCGCTCGAGGTCCGCGCCGAGCTCGGCCGCCACCGGCGAGCCCAGGAACAGGTTCAAGTTGGTGGCGAACAGGTCATGGATGAACCCGGGGCGGGTGACCTCGTCGCTGACCACCGCCCCACCGGGGCGCTCTGCGCGCTCCAGCACCAGCGTGCTCCAACCGGCGCGGGCCAGGTACGCCGCGGTTACCAGTGCGTTGTGCCCGGCGCCGACCACGATCGCGTCATAGCTGCTGCTCATGGCATTCGTCATCCTTGACATTTGATACATCGTCGCGCAGGATCGTGCCTGCGAGAGCCACTTTGCCAGCGCAACGACCGCACGATCATCGACCACCGGACGGCTTGGGCAAAGGCCGCGGGAGCTCCGTGGTGGGCATCGACATCGGGGGCACGTTCACCGATACGGTCGTGATCGACGGCGACGGGGGGGTCAGCACCTATAAGGCTCCGACCACACCGGATGCGCTACTGGAGGGACTGGAGAGCAATCTGCGGGAGGCGGCGGGCGAGCAGCCGCTTGACGGGTTCCTCGATGGGGTCGAGCGGATCGCCCATGGGACCACCGCGGCCACCAACGCGTTCCTGGAGCGGCGCGGCGCCCGGGTCGCCCTGCTGACCACGCGCGGCTTCGAGGACACGATCTTCATGCAGCGCCAGCTCGGCATGACCGCGGGACTCTCCCCCACCGAGCTGACCGACTACTCGCTGCGGCGGGTCCCTGAGCCGCTGGCGCCGCGGGCGCTGGTGTTCGGCGTGCGGGAGCGCGTCGACTATCGCGGCGAGACGATCGGACCGCTCCGCGAGGAGGACGTGGACGCGGCCGCCGCGGCCATCGAGGCGGCAGGCGTCGAGGCCGTCGCGATCTGCTTTCTGTGGTCATTCGCGAACCCCCGCCACGAGCGGCGAGCCGCCGAGATCGTGCAAGCGAGGCTTCCGGGGCTCTACGTCTCGCTTTCGTGTGACTTGGCGCCCCGGCTAGGCGAGTACGAGCGGACCGCAACGACGCTGGTCAACGCGTATCTGGGGCCGGTGATCTCCCGGTATACCGATGCGCTGCAGCGGCGGCTGGGCGACCGCAACCTGTTGCTGCTCGACTCGGGCGGGAGCGTGATGAGCGCCCGGGAGGCCGGCCGGGCGCCGGCACGGCTGCTGCTCTCGGGCCCGTCGGGAGGGGTGACCGCGTCCCAGTTTCTCGGCGAAGCGCTCGGCCACCGCAACGTGATCACCTTCGATATGGGCGGCACGTCGACCGACGTCGGTTTGATCGTCGATGGCGAGCCGCTCCGGCGTGTGGAGACCGAGATCGGCAAGTACCACCTACTGCTGCCGATGGTCGACATCAGGGCGATCGGAGCCGGCGGCGGCTCCGTCGCACGGGTCGAGGAAGGCGGCTACCTGAGGGTCGGCCCCCAGAGCGCGGGCGCTGTCCCCGGACCCGCGTGCTACGGAGCGGGGGGAGCGCTTCCGACAGTGACCGACGCCGACCTGCTGCTCGGCATCCTCGATCCCGATCATTTCCTCGGCGGGCGGATCACGCTTGCGCGACGGGCCGCGCACCAGGCGGTGCAGGAGCATGTGGCCGGCCCCCTCGGCATCTCGGTCGAGCAGGCGGCGGCCGGGATCAAGCGAATCGTCGACGGGCGGATGGCCGACCTGCTGCGCACGGTGACCCTGGAGCGTGGCCACGACCCGCGTGAGTTCACGCTCTACGCCTTTGGCGGCGCGGGGCCGGCGCACGCCCCGGCCTTCGCGCTCGAGCTCGCCGACGCCGTCGTCGTTCCGGTCACGCAGTCGGTCCACTCCGCTCTCGGCGCGGCGTCCTCCGACCTGGCCCTCCGAGCCGAGCTGAGCTCCCCGATGCGGCTGGCTCGGGATCAGCTCGGCGCCGACGTCGACGCCGACGAGATCGCGAGGCTGTTCGCCGAGCTCGAGCAGCGGGCCGGCGAGCAGCTCGCCGCGCAGGGCATCCCGGCGGATCACCAGTCCCTGGAGCGGGCCGTGGAGGTCCGGTTCGTGCGCCAGACCAAGGCGCTCGAGGTGCCCTACCGGGAACCGCCGCAGACCCTGGTGCGCGACTTCCTGGGCGTGTATGCGGGGCGTTACGGCGAGACGGCGGTGCCGGAGCTGGCCGGCTTCGAGTTCGTCACCTTCGTGGTCTCGGCCCGCGGGTGGTTGCGTCGCCCGCGGCTGCGACGGGCGAGGGCCGCCGGCGGGCTCGCCAGCGTACCCAGGCGCAGCGAGCGATCGGTCTACGACCCGATCGCCGGCGAGTTCCTCCCCACGCCGGTCTACGTGGGCGAGGGCCTGCAGGCCGGCCACCAGATCGACGGGCCGGCGGTGATCCAGTACGCGACCACGACGCTCGCGCTGTGCTCGGGTCAGCGCGCCCAGGTGGGCGAGCTGCTGGCGGTCGAGATTCGTAGCGCTGCGTGAAGGCTGCCCGATGCGCCACTCCCCGCCCACCCCCCCAGCCCCCAGCGACTACGTGCTCGGGCCTAGCCGGCCTGACTGGACGGAGCTGTCGCGACCGCTGGCGCTCGACCCGGTGATCTTCGAGATCCTTCGCCATAAGCTCGAGGCGGTCAACGAGGAGCAGGCGATCGCGCTCAAAGACGTATCCGTCTCCCCGATCGTCACCGCCGCCAGCGACTTCAACAACGCCATCTACACTGCCGACGGCCGGATCGCGTCGATGGGACCGCAGGTCGTCTTTCACTCGGGCGCCATGCCGATCGTTCTGCGCCATGTGATGCAGGAGTTTCCGGCCCAGGAGATCGGTGAGGGCGACATGTTCGTGGTCAACGACCCGTACTACGGAGCCGTCCACCATCCCGACGTGTCGCTTGTGGCGCCGATCCATCACGAGGACCGCGTGATCGCCTGGGCCGGAGTCGCCGCCCACCAGGTCGACATGGGCGGGATGAGCGTCGGCTCGATCTCGGCCCGCGCGCGTGAGAAGCAGCAGGAGGGGCTGATGATGCCCCCGATCAAGCTGATCGAGGGCGGGCGGCTGCGCCGGGACGTCTGGGAGCTGATCCTCAACATGACCCGCCAGCCGCAGATGGTGGGACTCGACCTGCGCGGCTTCATCGCCTCCAACACGGTCGCCCGTCAGCGCCTGCTGGAGCTCGTGCATCGCTACGGCGTGGTCACCATCACCACCGCGATGGAGGAGCTGATTCGCTACTCCGAGCGCCGGATGCGCGAGCGCCTGCGCTCGCTTCCGGACGGCACCTTCCACACCCGCGGGTACCTCGACCACGACGGCTTCGAGAACCGGGTCTACCCGGTCGACGTCCTGCTGGAGAAGCGCGAGGACGTCCTGCGTGTCGACATGCGGGCCTCCGCCCCGCAGGCGGAGACCTACATCAACTGCACCGAAGGCGCGCTGGTGGGAGCGATCTTCGGCGGCACGGCCCCGATCCTGGGTGCCGCCATCCCGTGGAACCACGGCATCCTCAACGCACTCGAGGTGATCGCGCCGAAGGGGCTGATCGTCAACGCGCGGCGCCCGGCCGCCACCGGCGCAGCCACGATCGGTCAGGGGTGGACGATCATGAGCGTGACCAGCCACGCCGTCTCCAAGCTGCTGGCCTTCTCCGACGAGCTTCGACATCACTCGTGTGCGGTGACCCACGGCACCTTTGCGGCGCTGTTCAGCGGCGACCGCAATCAGCATGGGGAGCCGTATGGGACGCAGCTGATCGACGCGCAGATCGGCGGCGGGGGCGCCAGCGCGGTGGCGGACGGGATCGATCAGTCCGGCGCGCTGGTGGCGCCGCGGCCGCACATCGCCAACGTCGAGACCAACGAGCTGCACGGGCCGATGCTGTTTCTGTTCCGCTCGTTCTTCCCGGACACCGCCGGAGATGGCGCGTACCGCGGCGGCCGAGCCGCCGGCACTGCGTGGACGCCTCACGGCGTGGAGCGGCTGCGCAACTCGTTGACCGCCCATGGGGTCGAGGTGCCGGTCTCGTTTGGGCAGTTTGGTGGCTGGCCGGGGGTGTGCAACCGCCAGCTGGTCGCGCGGGGCACCAGGGTCCGGGAGCTGTACGCCAGCGGCGAGCTGCCGCTGCGCCCTGATGACGCGCTCTCCCCGCTTGATCTGGAGGCGCTCGGAGGGGAGGTGCAGCACCTCGAGGCCAAGGTGCCCGAGTTCGAGCTCTCGCCCGGAGACGTGATCCTCTACACGTGGCAGGGCGGTGGTGGGTATGGCGATCCGCTCGACCGTAACGTCGACCTGGTGAGCCGGGATGTCGAGCTGGGCCTGATCTCGCAAGCGCGCGCGCGATCGGTGTACGGGGTGCCCGGCGATCGCGACGCGCTACGCGCCGCGCGCCTGCAGGGAGTCCAACCGCAGGCCGCCGACTTTCGATCGTCCCGGGGGGAGGCGATCACCGCGATCGGAGTCGCGCTGGTGCTAGCGAGCGGCGCCGAGGGGCTGCAGGTGGAGTGCCGCTGCGGCGAGGTGCTCGCGCCCGCCAACAGCGACTGGAAGCTCGGATGCGCTCACCGCCGCCTCGAGGGCCCGCAACTTCCGCCCGGCGTGGTGGTGCACGCCTCGCTCGCGCTGACACAGTACCTGTGCCCGGCGTGTGGCCGCCAGCACGGGATCGAGGTCTCAGAGCGTGACACCGCGCCGCCTGAGGACTTCCGCCTGAGCGTGTTGAAATGGACGGCGACGGTGGCCCCTTCGTCGCCCGGATGACCGCCGTCCCTCGAGACGTCGGTACGTGTTTGACATTTGATCAACGCGAGGATACCGTCGGCCCGCGGGTGAGAGCGTCGCACTCGCAACCAGCGCACCACGGCGTCCGAGGAGGGACTCATGCGTTTCAGCATCTACTCCGAGATGCAGCATTGGCCGGGAAAGTCGGCGGAGCGGCTGTACGCAGAGGTGGCAGAGCAGATCGTCCATGCCGACCGGATGGGCTACTCGGCTTACGCGATCATCGAGCACCTCTTCTTTCCCAAGTTCTCGACGTGCCCAGACCCGCTGTCGTTCTTCTGCCAGGTCGCCCCCCGCACCAAGCAGATCCACTTCCGGACGATGCTGCACGTCCTCCCGTACCACAACCCCATGGTCCTGGCCTCCCGGATCGCGCAGGCGGAAATCGTCCTGGAGGGTCGCTATGAGTTCGGAGTCGGCCGTGGCCACGGGTGGATCCCGCCCAAGGCAGGGGTCCGCTTCGACGACGTCCGGGAGCTCTACGACGAGTCTTTCGAGCTGTTCTTCAAGGCACTCGAGAACGAGCGCTTCTCGCACGAGGGGCGCTTCTTCAAGGTGGAGGACTCACACATCATTCCTGCGCCGCCCAAGCGCAAGATGCGGATCTTCCTCGGCGGCACCAGCGACTCGACGTACGAGCTGGCCGGCAGCAAGGGCTACTCCGTCGCGGTTCCGCCCCTGCTCCCGTACGCGGCGCTTGAGCGCCAACTCGACATCTATCGCCAGAGCTGCGCCGAGCACGGCAACGACCCGGACATCGTTTGGATTCACGCCTGCTACATGGACGAGGATCGCGAGGTGGCCAAACGGGACGCCGAGCAGGCGATGCGGGGCTTCTTGGTCGGCAACGCCTCCCCCCTGGAGGAGCGCGCATCCGACGAGGATCTCCAACGTGCCGGCTACGGCTTCTACTCCTCGGGGATCATGGAGCAGCTGGCGCAGACGCCGTACGACGAGATGATCGCGGGCGACATCGTCTGGGTGGGCACTCCGGAGGATGTCATCGAGCGGATCGAGCAGACCATCGAGGTCTGCGAGGGACTGACCGAAGTCGCGATCACCGTCAACCCGGGGGGCTTCGAGCATTGGAAGGCGATCAAGACCCAGGAGATGTTCGCCGACTTGGTGATCCCGCACTTCCAGCACGACAAGCAGCCGGCGTCCGCGGTGGCGGGCGCGGGTCACTGATGACCTATGAGGAGAAGAGGTATTGAGATGAGGAGACTCAGTCATTCGCCGCTCGCGCTGATCGCGACAGCCGTCGTCGCGCTGGCGATCGTCGGCTGCGGGTCGTCGAAGAGCAGTTCGTCCTCGAGCAGCTCGGGATCGGCGAGCGGATCCGCAAGCTCCAGCGCCGCCGGCTCCAGCGGCAAGCCGATCGTGATCGGAGCCGCCGTCGACTTCACCGCGCTGATGGCCCCGACCGACGATCCCGCCCTCTACGGAGCCAAGATCGAGGCCCAGAAGATCAACGCCGCCGGCGGAGTCGGCGGGCGCAAGATCGTGTTCGACGTCGAAAACACCCAGCTCAAGCCCGATCAGACGCGCTCGGACGCGCTCAGCCTGGTCAGCAAGGGCGCCAACATCCTGTGGGTCACCTGCGACGTCGACTTCTCCACGCCCTCGATCGAAGTCGGCCTGTCCTCCAAGCTGCTGACGGTCGCGCCGTGCATCGGCACCGATCAGATGGGGCCCAAGCGCTTCGGCCCGGCGGGCGCGCTCGCCTTCAGCTACGGCAACGTGGCCCAGGACGAGGGTGCCGCTGACGCCCAGATCGCGATCAAGCAAGGGTGGAAGACGGCCGACGTGGTGGCCGACAAGCAGATCGTCTACAACCAGAACGTGTGCCAGGCGTTTGCCAACAAGTTCGCGGCGCTCGGCGGGAAGGTCATCTCGCAGCAGTCGTGGACGCAGGGTGACCACACGATCGCCAACGTGGCCAGCCGGGTCAACGCGACCCATCCGGCGGTGATCCAGGTCTGCACGACCGCCGCCCCGGACATCTCGACCTTCCTGTCCGACGTCCGCTCGGCCGGGAACATGACTCCGATGCTGGCGCCGTGGTCGCTGGACGGTACCTACTGGATGCCGAAGAATCCGAAGATCTCCACTAACTTCTGGACCGACTCGTACGCGTCGATCTACGGGGACGACCCCAGTCCGGGCGTCCGCAAGATGATCGCCGAGCTGACCGCCGAGGGCCACCCGCCGACGACCGGCGGATTCGTCACCGGCGCCGCGGCCATCGACGGGATCGTCGCCGCGATCAAGCAGGCGGGTGGCTCGACCGACGGGGCCAAGCTGGCCTCGATCATGCAGGGGTTCCACAGCCTGCCGACGCTCTCAGGCGACGTGTCGTTCTCGCCGCAGCTGCACACCGTCTACGGCCGGGAGTACCGCGTGCTCGAGGTGGTCAACGGCAAGGGGCACTTCAAGTATCTGATCAAGGCAGGCGGCCTGGCGCAGCTGTGATCGCAAAGAGCGAGGACATGCGGCTGGCCGGTCGGACCTCCAGCGGCAAGCGAGGTGGCTGAGCGCCAGCCATCGAATGGACGTCAGTGGTCTGAAGCGTCGCTTCAGACCACCGACGTCTCTCGCTCGTTCGAGGGAGTTCAGGCAGTCCAGGGGGTGACGCTCGCGATCGAGCGCCATGAGGTCGTCGGTCTGATCGGTCCCAACGGTGCCGGGAAGACGACCCTGATCAATCTGATCACCGGATTCGACCTGCCGAGCTCCGGGACCGTCTCGCTCGGAGACGAGGACGTCACCGGCTGGCGCCCCGCCCGGCGCGCCCGTGCCGGGCTGGCGCGCACCTTTCAGCACGGTCATCTGTTCAGCGCTTTGACCGTGGCCGAGAACGTTCAGCTGGGAGCGCTGGGGATCGGCGGGTCGGCCAAGCAGGCTCGGACCGTCTCGCTCGAGCTGCTCGGGGCGTTGGAGCTCCGGCACCGGGCCGAGGTGGCCGCCGGTGCGCTGCCGCACGGAGAGGAGCAGAAGGTCAGCATCGCTCGCGCGCTCGCCTCCCGCCCCCGCTATGTCCTGCTCGACGAGCCGGCCGCGGGACTCTCGGAAGCCGACATCGCGTCGTTCTCAGCCCTGATCCGGCGGGTACGAGACGAGTACCAGGCGGGCGTGCTCCTCGTCGACCACAACATGACGCTGATCATGGACGTCTGCGATCGGATCCACGTGCTCGACCAGGGCCGTACGCTCGCCTCGGGAACGCCGGCGGAGATCCGCCGCAACATCGACGTGGCGGCGGCCTACCTCGGCTCACCTGGCGTCGAGGAGGCCTCCAGTGCCTGACACGGCCTCCTCGGCGGCGCAGCCCCCGGTCCCGGCAGACCCGGCAGCGCCGCCGGCCCTGCAGATCACCGGCTTGGAGGTGCGCTACGGCGTCGTTCCGGCTCTTCGCGGCGCGTCGGTGAGCGTCCAGTCAGGCGAGATCGTCGGCCTCGTGGGACCCAACGGCGCCGGGAAGAGCACGCTGTTGCAGGCGGTGATGGGCGCGCTCCCCGTGGCCCGGGGAACGATCGCCTACGAGGGACGCTCGATTGTCGGCGTGCGGACGGAGCGCATCGTACGCTCGGGCATCGCGCTGGTTCCGGAGGGCCGCCATATCTTCCCGGACCTGACCGTCGAAGAGAACCTTCGCCTCGGCTTGGTGGGCCGCAGCGTGGCGGACGGAGTGCAGGAGGACAGGCAATGGGTCTCGGGCCTGTTTCCGGTGGTCCACGACTTCCGCAAGCGGCAGGCCGGTCTGCTCTCCGGCGGCCAGCAGCAGCAGCTCGCCATCGCTCGAGCGCTGCTCGCCAAGCCCCGCCTCCTCCTCCTCGACGAACCCTCGCTCGGCCTGGCGCCATCGGTGGTCGAGACGGTGTGGAGTGCCCTGGCCGGGATCCGCGACGCCGGCGTCACCATCCTCCTCGTCGAGCAGAGGGCGCAGATTACGGTCAGCTTCGCCGACCGCACGTACGTGCTCGGTGATGGCATGATCAAGATGGAGCTGACACCCCGCGACGCCGGCGACACCGACCGGATGGTGGAGGCGTACTTCGGAGCATGAACGTCGGGCAGACGATCATCGACGGACTGGCGCTCGGCGCGCTCTACGCGCTGGTCGCCGTGGGGCTGGCGCTGGTCTTCGGCGTGCTCCGGCTGATCAACTTCGCCCAGGGCGAGCTGATCACCGCCGGTGCGTACTCGCTGAGCCTGACCAGCAATCTGCCCGTCGTGGCCAGCATCGTGATCTGCTTCGCGGTCTGTATCGGGCTGTCGGTGGCGATCGAGTTCGTGGCCTTCCGGCCGTTGCGAGGCTCGGCGCCGGCGACGACGCTGGTGGCCACGTTCGCGGTCGCGTTTGCCCTCGAGGCGGTATGGCTGATCGCCTTCGGCACCAACGGCAAGCCCGCGGATCCGCTGTCGGGCCTGAACGACATCGCCGTCCACGGCGGGCTCGATCTGCGCTGGATCACGATCGTCGAGATCGTCGCCGGCATCGTGCTGCTGGGCGGAACGGCGCTGCTGCTCGCCAAAACCGACATCGGGTTGCAGATGCGCGCGGCGGCGGCCGACTTCCGCACGGCACGACTGCTCGGCGTGCGCACGAACGCGGTGATCTCGTCCGCGTTCGTGATCGCGGGAGTGATGGCCGCCGTCGTGGCACTGTTGTTCACCGTCCAGCAACCGCTGGTCACCACCACCTTCGGCCTCGACATCACGATCATCGCGCTGGTGGGGGCGGTCGTCGGCGGGGTGGAGCGGCTCTGGACCGCGACCGCCGGTGGCTTTGCCATCGGCTTCGCCACCTCGGTCCTCAACGACGTGCTCCCCGCCTCCCAGGAGAAGTACCAGACCGCCTGGGTGTTCCTACTGGTGATCGTGCTCCTGCTCCTGCGTCCCGGAGGCCTGTTCACGTCGCAGCGTAACCAGGCGGTGGAGCGAGTATGAGCCGGCTGCGATCTGTCCAGACCTTGATCGCCAGTGTCGCGCTGCTGGCGATCGTGGCGCTGATCGGGTCAGGCGCTTCACTCGCCACCCAGCAGGACTTCATCACCGCACTGGTCTCGGCGACGATCGTCTACGGCCTGTACGTGTTCGTCGGCAACTCCGGCGTGATCTCCTTCGGCCACATCAGCTTTGTGGCGGTCGGCGCCTTCAGTGCCGGCGTGATGACGATCCCCACCGGTCCAAAGCACCTGGTGCTGCCGGGGTTGTGGTCGTTCATCGCCCACCACTCGGTATCGACCTTCGTCTCGCTGGTGATCGCCGCCGCACTGGGAGCGATCTTCGCGCTAATCGTGGGGCTGCCGCTGATGCGGCTGTCAGGGATCGCGGCCGGTATCGCCACCTTTGCCGTCCTGGAGATCACCTACACCGTCCTCTCGCAGGACACGAAGATCGGCCCAGGGCCGACCACCCTCTCGCTCGTGCCGACCTCGGTGGGGATCTCGCAGTCGCTGCTCGGCGCGGTGTTCGCGGCCATTGTCGCCTTCATCTATCAGTCCTCGCGCCGAGGGCGGCTGCTGCGCGCCAGCCGCGAGGATCCGGCGGCTGCGCAAGCGGTCGGCGTCAACATCACCCGTGAGCGCCTGGTGGCCTTCACCGTCTCAGGTGCCCTGGCCGGCCTCGGCGGCGGCTTGCTCGTGCATCAGCTTGGCAGCATCACCGCCGGTCAGGTGTATCTCGAGCTCACTTTCCTGACGCTGGCGATGCTGGTGATCGGCGGCTCGGCGAGTCTGTGGGGGGCGACCATCGGGGCGCTCGGGATCAGCCTGCTGAACTCGTGGTTGAGCGCGGCCGAGAACACGGTCCACGTCGTGTTCTTCTCGATAACGCTTCCGAACGGAGCGTCCGATCTCATCCTCGGCGTCATCATGGCCGCGATGTTGCTGTTCAGACCGCAGGGAGTGACTGGGGGAGCGGAGTTCTCCGTGGCGGCCACCGGACGCCTGCTTCGCCGCGCGCTCTCGCTCGGGCGCGGGCGGTCGACTCCGAACGGACCGTCCGAGCCGGCCGAACCCGCCCGGCTCGAGACGACTCACCCCGTCGAGCCGCTTCAGTAAGGGTCCGGGTCATGGCCGCCGCCGACAAACTTGCCGCCCTTCGGCCGGCCGGCGGCCACCGCACCCTGGCCGAGCGAGCCTTCTCAACCCTGCACGAGGCGGTGGTGACCGGCGTTCTGGCCCCCGGCGAGCGACTGCCGATCGAGGAGCTCGCCGAGGTGATGGAGATGAGCCCGATGCCGATCCGGGAGGCCCTGCGGCTGCTCGACTCCGTCGGGCTGGTCGAGAACATCCCGCACCGTGGAGCACGGGTGACGGAGCTGTCGATCGACGACCTCCGTGAGGTCTACGAGGCACGCCTGGCGCTCGAGCCGCTGGCTGTGCGACACGCGGCGGAGAGGTTCGACGCTGAGGACGCGAGGCGCGCGGGCGCACTACTGGCTGAGCATGTGCGGGCGTCCCGACGCAGCGACCTGCGGGAGATCTGGTCCACCCACACGGCGTTTCACTTCGCCCTGTATGACGCCGCCAAGTCACGGTGGATGTCACGGCTGATCCATCCCCTGTGGGAGACGAGCGAGCGGTACCGGTTCGCGATGCTGCCGGTGCGCTTGAACCTCGATCAGCGCCGGCTGGAGCACGAGCACATCCTGCAAGCCTGCACCGACCACGATCCGGACGTCGCCGCGGTAGAACTCCACAACCACCTGGCCAGGACGGCCAACCTGATCGCCAGCCAGATGGGCAGCGAGGGCCTCTTCCACCTGTTCCCGACCGCGGCCAAGGCCGCCGTCGCGTCATAGGGATTCTCAGTTCCCGCAGGTTGCAGAATCTGATCAAATGTACGAGACTCGGCCCCGGGGTCGAAGAGCGTAGCCACCAGAGAGCGAGGGTCCAGTAGATGCTGCTGCGGTCAGTCGGTTACGAGCGTCCGGCCACCCTGCACGACGCGCTCGCCGCGCTCGGCAGCAGCGAGCAGGCGCGAGTGCTCGCCGGCGGTCAGAGCCTGATCAACGTCCTCAAGCACCGCGTGGCGGACTGCGACCTGCTGGTGGACATCAGCCGCTTGGAGCCGCTTGAATTCATCGAGGTGGCGCAGAACGGAACGACGGAGATCGGCGCCGCGGTCACCTACGACGAGCTCGACCGCTCGACCGCTCTGCGTGAGGCCCACCCGGTCGTGGCCAATGTGGCGGCAAGCACGGTCGATCAGCAGGTCCGCTGCCGGGGGACGATCGGTGGCAACGCGTGTTACAACGATCCATCCTCGAACTTCCCACCCCTGCTCGTGGCCCTCCGGGCCACGATGCACATCGCCTCCCCGCAGGGTGATCGCTCAGTGCCGGCCGAGGACTTCTTTCACGGACCCTTCGACACCGCGGTGGAGCAGGGCGAGCTACTGCGCGCCATCAGCCTCCCGCCGCTCGACGGACAGGGCGTCGGCTACAGCTCGATCCTGCTGGCCGAGGACTCCTGGGCGCTCGCCCGGGCGTGCTCGGTGCTGCGGTGCAACGGAGACGTTCAGGAGGCTCGGGTGGTGCTCGGCTGCGTCGGCCCGCGTCCGCTCCGAGCTCACGCCGTCGAGCAGCGCCTGCAGGGATCGCAGCTGAGCGCAGAGGCGCTCGCAGGCGCCTGCGCCGGGGCAGGCGATGACCTTTCGCCGGTCAGCGACGTACACGCCAGCGCCGAGTACCGCCGGGAGATGGCCGCGGTCGTCACCAGGCGGGCCGTGCTGCAGGCTGCAGAGATCAGTTCATGAGCGAAGAGAGGAGTGCGATGGGCTCCGACGGAACGGCGGCGCAGGTGGTCGAGGTGACGGTCAATGGCGAGCGCCACACCCGCACGGTGCTCGCGCGCCAACTGCTCGTGCACTTCATCCGGGATACGCTCGGGCTGCGGGGCACCCACATCGGGTGCGACACCGGCAACTGCGGGGCATGTACGGTCATCTGCGACGGCAAGCTGACCAAGAGCTGCATGCTCCTCGCCGCGCAGGCGGACCGCAGCGAGATCACCACGGTCGAGGGCCTGGCGCCGCGTGATGCTGAGCTGACTCCGCTGCAGCGGGCGTTCAACACCGCTCACGCCGTGCAATGCGGCTACTGCACCCCGGGGATGCTGATGTCCGCCACCTACCTGCTGGAGCGCAACCGTAACCCCAGCGAGCATGAGATCCGCCGTGCGCTGAAGGGCAACCTCTGCCGGTGCACGGGCTATGAGAACATCGTGCGCGCTGTGCAGTCCGCGGTGCACGAAGCCCGGGCCACCCCGGACGAGGCGGCGGCATGAGCGATCCGGGTCAGCCCACCGCCGTCGTCGAGACGATCGAGAGCATCGAGCAGGAGCTCGGCCGGTGGACCGGCAAGAGCGTTCCGCGCAAGGAGGACCGGCGGCTGCTCAAAGGCCAGGGCCAGTTCGTCGACGACGCGTGGATGTTCCGCCAGGGCTACGTGCACTTTCTCCGCTCGCCCTATGGCCACGCCAACATCCGCTCGGTCGACACCTCGCAGGCCGAGGCCATGCCGGGAGTGTTCGCGACGATGACGGCCGCCGAGATGGCACAGCAGTGCGATCCGTTCTTCCGGATCGCACCCGACCCGGCGGCGCGGATCGAGGAGTATCCCCTCGCGCTCAAGGCGCGCTACCAGGGCGACGCGGTCGCGATGGTGATGGCCGAGACCCGTGAGTTGGCGCGGGACGCCGCCGAGCTGATCGAAGTCGACTACGAGCCACTGCCCGCCGTGGTCGATGCTGTGGAGGCGGCGGATCCCCGGAGTCCGATGCTGCACGAGGAGGTCGGCTCCAACATCGCCTGGCGTGGCGTCTACGACTACGGCGACATCGATTGGGCGCTGGAGCACGCCGACCACGTGGTACGGATCGAGCGGCTGCACTTCCACCGCTTCTCCTCCACGCCGCTCGAGTGTCAGGCCGCCCTGGTCAACTGGGACCCCGGCACCGGCAATGTCGAGATCCACTCCAACATCCAGTTCCCGATGTTCGCCTCGCAGGTGATGGGGCCCTCGCTGGGTATCCGCCAGGACCAGCTGCTGTGGCGCTATCAGGATTCCGGCGGAGGCTTTGGCAACAAGATCGCCATGTACCCGCAGGTCGCGGCGCTGGCGCTGATCTCCCGCAAGGCCGGCCGTCCCGCGAAGTGGACCGAGTACCGAACCGAGAGCATGCTCTCCGGCGGGATGGGCAACGAGCGCACGTTCCTGGACGTCGAGATCCCGGCCATGTCGGACGGCACGATCCTCGGCTTCAAGCTCCGTGCCTTCGACGACGCCGGGGCGTACCTGCACTACGAGCCGCTCGGCGCGGTCATCTGGTCACAGGTGGTTCCCGGCTGCTACCGCTTCAAGCACGTCCGCGTCGACTACACCGAGACGCTGACCAACAAGTGCCCGACCGTACCCAATCGCGGATATTCTCGCCTGCAGCACCTATGGATGATCGAACGGCTGGTCGACACCGTTGCCCGTCAGCTCGAGTTCGACCCGATCGAGTTGCGCAAGCGCAACTACGTGCAGCCCGAGGATTACCCGTACGAGACTCCCAACGGCTGCGTGTACGACTCCGGCGACCTGCCGCGGACTCTCGATAAGGCGCTGGCGCTGATCGACTACGCGGGTGCGCTGGAGCGCCAGCGAGCGGCGTCGGGCAACGGGTCAGGCAAGCGCATCGGCATCGGCATCGGTTCGACCCTGGACTCGGGCACCAACAACTTCGGTCAAGCGCGGATCATCAATCCAGAGCTCCCGTTCTCGGGCAACGGGGAGGCGGCCACGGTCAAGCTCGATCTGTACGGAGAGATCTACTGCACGCTCGGCTCGAGCCCGACCGGGCAGGGCCACGAGACGACCACCGCGCAGGTGGTCGCCGACATCCTGGGGGTCGATCCCGACGACGTCCGGGTCAACGCGGGCTTCAATAAGGAGCACAGCGCCTACGTCGGCTTCTCGGGCACCTACGCCAGCCAGTTCGCGGTGACGGGAATCAACGCCGCGATCGGAGCGGCCCGCAAGCTGCGGAGCGAGATCATCACGATCGCCGCCGCCGCACTCACCTGCGAGGAATCCGACATCGTGCTGGAGGCGGGCGTGGCGTCCTACCAAGGAGACGCCGAGCGGGCGATTCCGCTGATTGGGGTGGCCAACCTCGTCTTCGCCAACAACGCCGCGCTGTCCCCCGAGATCATCGACTCGGTGACCCTCAACTGCCGCTACGTGTACCGGCCGCCCTTCCAGGTGCCCGATCCGGTGGCCAAGCGGGGCAACCTGACCCTCACCTACGCCGTCCAGATCCACGCCTGCGTGGTCGAGCTCGACGAGGAGACCGGTCAGGTCCGGATCCTCGATTACGGCGCCGTCGATGACTGTGGCCGACGCATCAACCCGCAGATCGTCGAGGGCCAGGTCCACGGCGCGACGGCCCACGGCATCGGGGCCGCGCTGTACGAGGCGTACCACTACTCGCCCGAGGGCCAGCTCTTGAACGCCAATTTCTACGACTACCACGCCGTCACGGCGTTGGACGTGCCGGCGCTCAAGACCGACCACGTCGAGAGCCCGTCGCCGTTCACCCCGAACGGCGCCAAGGGAATGGGCGAAGGCGGGGGCGCACCCCTGGCCACGATCTGCAGCGCGATCCAGGACGCGCTGGGACCCGGCGCGCCACTGGTGAACGACACCCACAATCCACCGGAGCGCGTGTGGGGACTGCTTCGTGGGAAGGCGGCCTCGGGCGTGGAGGTGACATCGCGATGAAGGTGGGTGGAGAGATCACGCTGGCAGCCCCGACGGGGTCGCTGTGGACGCGGCTCAGCGATCCCCGGATGCTGGAGAGCGCTCTGCCCGTGGTCGGCGCGGTGGATCTGCACCGCGAGGACGAGTTTTCAGTCGAGGTCGCGCCGGCCACCGGTCTGGGCGTCACCCCGATGCTGCTCGATGTAAAAATCGCCGACCGCCGAGAGGGCGAGCACGTGACACTCCACGGCGGCGGTCGTGGGGGCGAGTACGCGGTCCGCTTCACGGTGGTACTCGACCTCAGCCAGGGCGACGAAGGGTGTGCGGTCCGCTGGACGGCTGAGGCCAGCT
>JBAPXO010000897.1:0-5818 GCA_049284255.1 Solirubrobacteraceae bacterium
TACATCTAGGCGGCCCGTGGTCAGAGCCGGTGATGGGGGCGCCGTCACTCGGGCCCACGCCCACAGGTAGTGCGGCTGGATGGCGGCGAGGAGACGACGTCCGCGCATTTGCTGGCACTCTTCACAAGAGAGTGCCAATTTGGCCTTGATGAGAGCCTCGGACGAGCTATAGTGGACGGAGCGCTGGCACTCTGTGTATCCGAGTGCCAAGCATTGGTACGAACACTTCTAACGGAGGTTAGGTCAATGAAGCTCAAGCCCCTCGGCGATCGCCTGATCGTACGGGCTATCGAGGAGGAGGAGACCACCGCGAGTGGGATCGTCCTGCCCGATACCGCCAAGGAGAAACCCCAGAAGGGCAAGGTCCTCGCCGTCGGTGACGGCAAGGTCAACGAGGACACCGGCAAGCGCACTCCGCTGGACGTGTCCGAGGGCGACGAGGTCCTCTACAGCAAGTACGGCGGCACCGAGATCAAGGTCGACGGCGAGGAGCTGCTCGTCCTCCGCGAGTCCGACGTACTGGCCAAGGTTCAGTAGGCAGAACGCGTTTAGCTAGCTAGGAGAACTAGAACAGATATGGCACATAAGGAACTGAAGTACGACGCGGATGCCCGCAAGGCGCTCGAGCAGGGCGTTGACGCGGTAGCAAACGCCGTCAAGGTCACGCTCGGCCCCCGCGGCCGTTACGTGGTCCTCGACAAGAAGTTCGGCGCCCCCACGATCACCAACGACGGTGTCACCATCGCCCGGGAGATCGAGGTTGAGGACGTCTTCCAGAATCAGGGCGCTCAGCTCGTCCGGGAGGTCGCCACGGCGACCAACGATGTTGCCGGCGACGGCACCACGACGGCGACCGTGCTCGCTCAGGCGATCGTTCGCCAGGGCCTGAAGAACGTCGCCGCCGGGGCGAACCCGCTGGCACTCAAGCGCGGCATCGAGCGTGCCGTGGACCAGGTCGTCAAGAACATCGAGACCCAGTCCAAGGAGATCTCCGGAAAGGATCAGATCGCCCGCGTGGCGACGATTTCCGCCGGCGACGACGAGATCGGCGACGTGATCGCCGACGCCATCGACAAGGTCGGCAAGGACGGCGTTGTCAACGTCGAGGAGGGTCAGACCTTCGGCATGGACCTCGAGTTCACCGAGGGCATGCAGTTCGACAAGGGCTACATCTCGCCCTACATGGTCACCGACCAGGAGCGCATGGAGGCCGTCCTCGAGGACCCCTTCGTGCTGATCGCCAACTCGAAGATCGGCTCAGTCCGGGACGTGCTGCCCGTGCTCGAGGCAGTCATCCAGTCCGGTCGCCCGCTGCTGATCATCGCTGAGGACGTCGAGGGCGAGTCCCTCGCAACGCTCGTCGTCAACAAGCTCCGTGGCACCTTCACCGGCGTCGCGGTCAAGGCGCCGGGCTTCGGCGATCGCCGTAAGCGCATGCTCGAGGACATCGCGATTCTCACCGGTGGTGAAGTCATCACCGAGGAGATGGGCCTCAAGCTCGAGAACACTCAGCTCTCGCAGCTCGGCCGCGCCCGCCGCGTCGTGGTCACCAAGGACACGACGACGATCGTGGACGGTAACGGTGAGGCCGAGGCGATCAAGGGCCGGATCAACCAGATCAAGTCCGAGATCGAGACGACCGATTCCGACTTCGACCGCGAGAAGCTTCAGGAGCGTCTCGCCAAGCTGTCGGGTGGCGTCGCGGTGGTCAAGGTTGGCGCTGCCACCGAGACCGAGATGAAGGAGAAGAAGCACCGCGTCGAAGACGCGCTGCAGGCCACCCGCGCAGCCCTCGAGGAGGGCATCGTGCCGGGCGGTGGAGTCGCTCTGCTGGTCGCTCAGAAGGCGCTGGACATCGACTCGATCGAGCTCCCTGACGAGCGGACCGGTGCCAGCATCGTGTTCCGCGCGCTCGAGGAGCCGCTACGTCAGATCTCCGAGAACGCCGGCCTCGAAGGCTCGGTCGTCGTCAACGACGTCCGCAAGGCCAAGAAGGGTCAGGGCCTCAACGCGGCCAACGGCGAGATCGTCGACCTGATCGCCGAGGGCATCATCGATCCCGCGATGGTCACGCGTTCGGCGCTGCAGAACGCGGCTTCGATCGCCAAGAACATTCTCACCACCGAGGCCATCGTGGCCGAGGTGCCCGAGAAGGACGGCGGCGGCGCCCCGGGCGGCGGCGGAATGCCCGACATGTCGGGAATGATGTAAGCCAGGCACAAGCCTCGCATTTGCGAGGGCCCGGAGCGCGACCGCGCTCCGGGCCCTCGTGCGTTAACGCTGTTGTGGAGACGGCAAGCTCAGGCGCTGAACAAAAATGCCGCCTGGAGATCGTCTGGCGCGAGATCGTCTCGGCCGGGACATGCCGGAGTAACATCAGTCACAATGAGCTTCACGACCGGCATGTCCGCCGTCTCCGCCGAGCAAGCGGCACCGCCGGAGGTCCTCGCCTCCGATCTGTGCTGGCTGCTGGGGCGCGCCAACCAGCTGCTCAACGCCGAGTTCTCGACGGCGCTCGAGGCCAGCGGAATCTCCCCTCGCCAGCACTCGGTGCTCGCCACCGCGCTGACCGGCGAGCACACGCAAACCGACCTCGCCCGAATCGTCGGACTCGACAAGACGACGATGATGGTCACGCTGGATGAGCTCGAACGCAGCGGCCTGGCAGAACGACGACCGCTTCCCAGCGATCGTCGCGCCCGCATCGTGGCTGTGACCCCGGACGGGCAACGCAAGGTGCAGGAGGCCGAGGAGGTACTCGACCGCGTCCGCGGCGAGGTGCTCTCGATCCTGCCTGCCGACCAGCGCCAGATCTTCCTGCAGTCGCTCGGGCAACTTGCCTGCACCCAGCGGTCGGCCACCGGCGATTGCGCCGGGCCGCAGATTTAAGTCTCACAGGCCAAGCCTCGTTCGACGTTCTCTTGAGAGGACATCCCCGCTCGCGTTGCGGCGGCGAGTGATGCTCTCTAGCAAGATCATCTCGAACAAGATGATCTGCTACGGTACGTTCTCGCACGGGAATAAAGGAGCCAAAATGCCTGCCGACACACCGACCCAATCCGGGTTGCGCCCGACCTCGAACCCCGACCGCCAGCGGTGGATCGCTCTCTACGTCCTCTGCGCCGGCTTCCTGATGATCATCCTCGACCAGACGATCGTGAACGTGGCGCTGCCGTCGATCAAGCGCGACCTGCATTTCTCGCAGTCCGGTCTGGCGTGGGTGGTCAACGCCTACCTGATCGCATTCGGAGGGCTCCTGATGCTCGTCGGCCGGCTCGGCGACCTGATCGGCCGCCGGCGGATCTTTCTCAGCGGCCTGGCGTTGTTCACCAGCGCCTCGCTGCTGTGCGGCCTCGCCGACAGCCAGGGGCTGCTGGTTGGGGCGCGCTTCGTCCAGGGGATCGGAGGCGCGATGACTTCGGCGGTGATCCTCGGGATGATCGTCACGATGTTCCCGGCTCCGGGTGAGCGGGCACGCGCGATCGGCGTCTATGCCTTCGTCGCCTCCGCGGGCGGGGCCGTCGGGCTCCTGGCAGGCGGAATCTTGACCCAGAGTCTGAGCTGGCACTGGATCTTCTTCGTGAACCTGCCGATCGGGGTCCTGACAGCGGTCTTCTCACGCCGGCTCCTGCCCGCCGACACGGGCCTCGGGCTGCAGGCCGGGGCCGATCTCCCGGGGGCGGTCCTGCTCGTGAGCTCGCTGATGCTCGCGGTCTACGCGATCGTCGAGACCACTACGTACTCCTGGGTCTCGGCCCACACGCTGGGCTTCGGAGGCCTCGCGCTCGCTCTCGGTGCAGGCTTCGTCGTTCGGCAGGCTCGGGCGGCCAATCCGCTGGTGCCCCTGCGGGTGTTTCGCTCGTGGGACGTGAGCGGCGCCAACCTGATCCAGACGCTGATGGTCGCCGGGATCTTCGGCGTGTTCTTCCTCGGCGCGCTCTATCTGCAGCAGGTGCTCGGCTATGACCCGATCCAGGTCGGGCTCGCCTTTCTCCCCGTGGCGCTTGGCATCGCGGGGATGTCGCTGGGTTTCTCGGCGGCGCTGATCGAGCGCTTCGGCGCCCGGACCACCCTGGTCCCCGGCCTGGTGCTCGTGGCCGTGGGTCTGCTGCTCTTCCGGGGCGCCCCCGTTCACGCCAGCTACTTCTCAGACATCCTGCCCGCGGTCGTCCCGCTGGGGATCGGCGCCGGACTGTCGTTCCCGTCGCTGATGACGCTGGCCATGTCGACGGCCACGCCCGAGGACTCGGGTCTGGTCTCCGGGCTGGTGAACACCACCCAGCAGGTCGGCGGGGCGCTGGGCCTGTCGGTTCTGGCGACCCTGTCGGCGTCGCACTCGAGCAGCCTGCGTGCCGCCGGCGGCTCGGTGGCGGCGTCCCTAACCGGGGGCTACCATTTGGCCTTCGGGGTCGCGACCGGGCTGGTGGTCGTCGGCATCGGCGTCAGCCTTGTTCTCCTGGGCCGTCCATCGGACACCGCCCTGGCGGAGATCATCGACGACGGAGAGCCTGGCGTGAACGAGGTCGAGCTCATCCGCGAGGCGGCCTAGTGCCTAGCCGAAAGCGCTGTCGGTCCGCATCTGCCGGCAGCGCGCCGCCTTGGCGTGCGGGATGTTGTAGGTGCGGACCTGCCAGCCGAGGTCGTGGGGCTTGAGAACGACGACTGGGATCTTGCGCCCGATCGAGCGCCCGGGGCGGAACGAGACATTGCCCACGTTGAGGCCGACCTCCCAGGCGACGGTGCTCTGGAACTGCAGGAGGGTCGCCGGCTGGCCGCAGGACAAGATCTTGGCGGGGCCCCCGACCTTGGCCACGACGTCCGAGAGGCGATCGAGCTGCCTGGCAAACTTCCGCTCGGCCAGGACCTGCTGGTGGGTGGAGCTCAGGTTGTCGTTTATGTAGGGATAGAGGGCGGCGAGGAAGGCGACCACGACCGCCGCCTCCACGACCGCCGACACGACGCGGCCACGGTCGGGTGCCCAAGCGAGCAGCCTGCCCACCCCGCTGCCTGCCAGCACGACCATCACGGCCGCCGGCTCGAACAGGTAGCGCGCCACCGCGGAATAGCCGTGGAGGGCAAAGGCGACTTCGACCGCCACCCACAGGATCGCCAACCCCGCGAGCGCGAGCGTCACCCGGTCACGGAGCTTCACCGCCCAGGCCACGGCCAGCAGAGCGGCGACCTCCATCGGCCAGCTGTAGAGGCCGAGGAAGCGGCTACTCACACCGGTGAACTTGTTCCCTTGAATCGCGGTGGGGAGGTTCGAATCCAGGTTGCCGGGCGTCAGCCAACTCTTCGAGGTGAGCGCGGGGACGACGAACCAGATCGCCGGGATGAGCACCAGGCCGACGGCCACGAGCAGCCGCGAAGACGGGACCGAGCGCCACGCCCATATCCCGTACAGGCCGGCGAAGATCCACGCCTCCGGGCGCCCGAGCGAGATCAGCACGAGCACGACGAAGGCCAACCTCGGCCGCTTTGACAAATGGGCGTCGATGGCGGCCAGGCACAGCGTCGCGGTGAAGGGGTCGGCGTTGGCGATCAGCAGCTGGTGGGCATAGCCGTCGATGCCGAGCACCCCCAGACCCGCGACGATCGCTCCCAAGAAAGGGGCGTAGCGTCGGCCCGGGGAAGGGCCGGTCAGGCGGTAGGCGATCCTGGCGGCAAAGACCGATCCGGCGAAGGCCCCAGCCGCCGAGGTGAGGACCCAGAGGTACTCCGCGGCGCTGTGCACGAGCGAATAGGGGAGCGTGAACAGGAACGTGAGCGGCTTCCAGGAGGGCGCTCCGTCGGTGTTGAGGTTCCAGTGCAGCGTCTG
>JBAPXO010000898.1:0-3274 GCA_049284255.1 Solirubrobacteraceae bacterium
GAACCTTCCTGCACATCTCGACCACCAACAGCGTCATAAAAGGGGGCGGCGGGACGGCGAATACCGCATTTCTGACCGCGAGCACCAACCCGTCGCCCGCCGCGCAGCCGGGCAACGCACGGGCTACACAGGTCCAAGCCACCTTCTGGATCGAGACCATCGCCGGCACCGGCGGCCAGCCCGACAAGCTCCAGCTCCAGTACACGCAGCTGGTGATGCTCGACTTCAACGGCATCCACTGGCCTCATGTGACGGTTGGAACCTTGGTGAAGCAGTAGGAACGGCTCGAACCCCCCTCGCTAGCTCAGGGTGCGAGCGATCGCAGTCTGGCGTCGCTCTATTGGTCTGGTCGTGGATCGATCTGTGGCGACGTCGCCAGACCGGTGGCACCGCTTCTGCAATCGGCCGTAAGAGCAGACCGTTACCCTCGCTCGATCTACACCGCGTGACCGCGGGCTCATCCCATCACGACGCGCGGAGGATCTCACTATGCATGACAACCAGATTGCGCTGATCACGGGGGCCAACAAGGGGATCGGACTCACGATCGTCAAGAACCTCGCGAAGCACGGCCTTACCGTCCTGGTCGGCTCGCGCGACCTCGCCAAAGGTGAGACGGCGGCACACGGCATCGACGGCGACGCGCACGCGATCCAGCTCGACGTCACCGATCAGGCCTCGATCACCGCCGCCGCGGACCGGGTCCGCGAGGAGTTCGGCCGGCTCGACGTTCTCGTCAACAATGCGGGCATCTCGCACGCGACGCCCTGGGAGGAGATGCCGGGAGACACGTTTGAGGAGAAGGCGCAGTCGGGTCAGCTCAGCAAGGTGTCGCTCGACGAGTTGCGCGAGATCTTTGACACGAACGTGTTCGGCGCGCTCGCGGTCACCCAGGCAGCGCTTCCCCTGCTTCGCGAGGCGCCATCTCCCCGGGTCGTCATGGTCTCAAGCGGGGTCGGCTCGCTCGCCGCTGCCTCCCAAACCGGGAATCGATACCGCGCGATGTTTGGCGCCTACTCGGCCTCGAAGACCGCGATGAACGCGATCACCCTCGGCCTCGCGATCTCTCTCGAATCCGAAGGAATTCGGGTGAACGCGATCTCACCGGGGTTCGTCGCCACCGACCTCAACAACCACAGAGGGGTACTCCCTGTGGAGGAAGGCGGCAGGGACGCGATTCGCCTCGCGCTGCAGGAGGGCGGTCCGACGGGAACGTTCACCGATCAGGAAGGCGACACCATTCCCTGGTAAGGGTACGGAGATGGACGCTCACCCGCCCACGCGCCTACTGGTTCGTGTGGGCGCGCGTCCGGCCGGGGCGATCCATCGTCCCGCCTGGGAGATGTATGCCCTCACTTGCCGCCGGTGCGCGACGGCACCCGTGGCCTATATTGTGCTCGCTCACTGGCACGGCACGAGCCTGTGCCACCGAGGAGGAGAGGCCCATGAGAAGACCGGACCTGCTGGCAGGGACCGTCGTGGCGATTGCCCTGTGCGCTGTGCTCGGGGCAGTCGCCCCGAGTGTGGCGCCGGCCTCCGCGCTGAAGCCGGCGAAGTGGACGCTGGAGACTTTCTTCACTGAGCCGATCACCGTCGCTGGGGAGGGGGTCGCGAGCTACCCCGGCGGCAGGCGCTTGTTCCGCGGCTTTGCGCAGGTGCCGACGTCGGTCAGCCAGCTCGGCTTCAACCATGTCGGCGACGAGGACATCGACCGGTCAGGCGACGTCTACGACGCCTACGAGGACGATCACCCCGATCCCACCGCCAAGCTCTTCACGATCACGGCGCCGAACGGAAGGGTGAGCGACTATCCACACCCCCTCGCCCAGGGCGAGGAGTACAACAACTCGTTCGTCACGGTGAGCCCCAATGATCGCTGGCTGGTCTCCGGAGAGTGGAACACCGAGCGGCGGCTGCTGCTGTTCTCAAACCCGAAAGGACGACCGTCCGGCAGCTCGATTCCGCTCGCGGGAACAATCGCGCTGCGGTCCTCGCTGTACCACGTGCAGGGCTGCGACTTCTTTGATGCGGTCACCCTCATCTGCTCCACCGACAACGCTGTCCATGCGGTCGTCAAGGTCAGCCTGTCGCGGCCGCTGCACCGCGGCACCAACACCGCCACCGACCGGCGGCTGTTGATCCCGCGCGAGGTCAGCAAGTGCCCCGGCACCGGCTTCGAGTCCGAAGGCGTCGACTACAACGCACGGACCGGCCGGCTCACGCTCACCATGAACGAGCCCGGCTCCTGCGTCGGCACGACCGATGTCAATGTCTACAAGCTTGCCCACGGCCCGCGTGGTCCGGCGATCGGAACGCCGCTGGCCAACGGCACGCCGATGCCCGCGGGCAGCACCGTCGGCGGGGCGCTCACGTTTACGGTCCCGGTTGACGCCACCGCCGCCGGAGGTCGTCCCACGACAACGATCACACTGTCCCGTGGCGGCCAGACGCTCGCCAGCAACCGCGACAGTGGGCACGGCACGCGCAGGAGCGCTAACCCAAACCTGATCGCGTCCGAGCTTGCCGACGGCTCGGGCTACGAACTGCGCATCACGTCGGTCGCCGCAAACGGGCGCTCCGCACGGGCAAGGGTCGCGTTCGCGGTCAACAATCCCACCTAGTTGTGACGCCGGACTCTCTGGAGGTAATCCAAGTCACGTCGCGTCCACGCGCTGAGTACAACCAGGCGCGCTGGGTAGCCGATGGGTAGGCCACGTGAGGTGGAACCGTTGACAGCCTGCCTGAGGAGAGAGCGAATGCCAGACGAACAGGGCAACAATAAGGCCGACGCGGAGGCGCTCCCGCAGACATCTCTGCACGCGCACTCAGATGATCGCAAAGAGGACATTAAGGGCGACGCCGACAAGCTCGAATCAGACGATCCGAAGGATCTTCAGGCCTCCGAGCTCGAAGCCGAGGATGAGGCTGGAGGCGCGACTCCGAAGCACTAACGAGAGTGCAAAGCAAGGTGTAAACAGACTGCACCGGGAGTTCGACGGTGCCTGCCCGCGCACCCGCCCGGATTTGCCGACGCCGAACACTTTTCGGCTACGTCCTAGAGCCCGCCTCCGGACTTGAACCGGAAACCCCTTCATTACAAGTTGCCTGTTTGCAGAGCTTTTTGCGTTCGATACAGGCAGTTGAGTGCGGTTGAGTTAGGTTAGACCGGGTCAGAATTGCTGAGTTCGGGACACATTTCGGGACAGCTTTCTTGCTGAGCCGTGCGGCGACCGCCGCTGGTGCCGAGGGTTGCTAGGGCGGGAAGCTGCGGATC
>JBAPXO010000899.1:0-3142 GCA_049284255.1 Solirubrobacteraceae bacterium
GCGCGTCACGGCCTGGCGGATCCACCAAGTGGCGTACGTCGAGAACTTGTAGCCCCGGCGGTAGTCGAACTTCTCGACCGCACGGATCAGGCCCATCGAGCCTTCCTGGATGAGGTCGAGGAAGGTCAGCCCGCGGCCGAGGTAGGACTTGGCGATCGAGACGACGAGGCGCAGATTGGCCTCGATCATCTGCTGCTTGGCGAGCATGTCTCCGCGCTCGATGCGCTTGGCGAGCATGACCTCCTGCTCGGCGGTCAGGAGGTTGACGCGGCCGATCGAACGCAGGTAGAGCCGCAACGAGTCGAGGCTCGGTTCGACGGTCAGATCGACCTCGACCTTCTTGGTTTGCTCTCGACCGGACTCCGAGTGCTGCCGGGCGGTGGCCTCCATGCTCCCCGCCTCGGACTTCGCCGGCCGGCCGTCGGCGCCGACCACCATGATGCCCTGGTCGTCGAGGTAGATGTGCAACTCGTGCACCTGCTCTTTGGTGGCCTCCACCTCCTCGAGACAGGTCTCAACCTCCGTAAATGTCAGATACCCCCGCTCCTGACCCGCACTGATCAGCGGGCGCAGTTCGTCGAGCTCCGTGATGGGAGTCTCGTCGCTCAGCAGAACGATCTCGTCAACGCTCACAGCCCCTGAGCTCCTATTCGACGTGGCCTTGAGACGCCCCCGACCCGGGTTCGTCTCCTCTCGTAACTCCTGATACGACCGTCGAGTCATACCACAAAGCGGGCAGAAGACCCAATGCGCCCTTCCCGTCATTTACTCGCGACCGGTCTAGTGTTAATCGCATATGACCGAAGTTCGCCCCCAGACCGCCCTCCTCACAGACGTCCAAGCGCAGTCCCCGACACTCGCTCTGAGCCTGTCTCGTGTCGGGGTGACCGGCGTCGAGAAGGTGATCCGCCTGGGCCCGAAGGGATCCGAGCAGCTGTTCTCGGCTCGCTTCGAATGCGTGATCGAGCTCGGTCCCAACCAAAAGGGCGCGCACATGTCGCGGTTCGAGGAGGTGGTCAACGAGTCGATCGGCGAGGTCGTGCTCGGGGACTCGAGCTTCCGCGCGGAGTCGCTGGCACAGCACATCGCCCAGCTCGTCCGTACCCGCCAGGGCGCACGGCGCGCCGAGGTCAAGGTCGAGGCTCGCTTCCCGGAGCACAAACCCGCGCCGGTCTCGGGCATCCTCACTCAAGAGCTCTACACGCTGCACGGCTGCGCGGTGGCCACCGAGCTGGGCACGCGGCGCCTGACCGGCGTCACCGCCCAGGGGATGACGGCCTGCCCGTGCGCCCAGGAGCTGATTGCCGACGCGGCGCGTCTGCGCCTCGAGGACGAGGGCTTTGACTCAGAGGAGATCGGCCGGATCCTCGAGGCGGTTCCCGTCGCGACCCACAACCAGCGGGGCCTGGGCACGCTGTACGTCGGCTGCACTGAGCTCTGTGACGATGACATCGACGCCGCCTCGCTGCTGGAAATCGTCGAGCAATCTATGTCCTCGGAGATCTACGAGCTGATGAAGCGAGAGGACGAGGCCCACGTCGTCGAGAAGGCCCATCGCCGACCCCGGTTCGTGGAGGACTGCGTTCGCGAAATGGTCCGCGGCGTGATCGATCGCTTCCCCACCCTCGATGACCATGCCTTCGTCTCGGCGCAACAGGTCAACCTGGAGACCATCCACCAGCACAACGTCGTCGCCGAACGCTTCGGAACCCTCGGTGAGATCCGCGAGGAGCTGCGCACCGGCGTACCCGCCCCGGCGCAGACCGACGTGCAGGGCTGGCTCGCCGCCACACCCTGAGCCGGCGCGAACGAAACCCCCTCAGGCGCTCGGCTCTGACTTGGTGCCGGCTGCGCCAGAGGAGCCCGCGTGCGTGCGCGCCTCCTCGGTCAGCCGCCGGATCCCGAAGAAGTAGTCGGCGCCCGAGAGGACGGTGATCACCACCGTTGCGTAGACGACGAGCGAGATCCACCACGGTCGCGAGTCAAACGCGATCAACAGCATCACCATCAGCACCTGCATCGCGGTTTTGACCTTCCCCAGCCAGCTGGCCGAGATGACGACCCCCTGCTGGGTGCCGGCCGCCACCCGCAGCACCGTCACGGCGAACTCCCGCGCGATGATCACCATCGCCACCCAGGCCTCGAGCCGGTTGAGCGAGACCAGCGCTATGAGCGCAGCCGCGATCAGCAGCTTGTCGGCGATCGGATCCATGAGCTTGCCGAACGTCGTCACCGAGTTGCGCGAGCGGGCCAGATACCCGTCGACATAGTCGGTCACGGAGGCCACGGCGAACACGATCGCCGCCAGCAGATCGCCGCCGCTGGTCTTCGCCAAAAGCGCGACAACCACCACAGGCACGAGGAGAATTCGCACCACGGTCAGGACGTTGGGAACGTTGATCGGGACCATCTTGTGACCGAACGCTAACGGGTGGCGCAAAATACCCGGTAATGCAAGCGATCTTGCTCGAACGCCCCGGCCAACCGGTCAAGTTGGAGACCGTCGAGGATCCGGTCCCGGGCCCCGGTCAGCTGCGCCTGAAGATCTCGGCGTGCGCGGTTTGCCGCACCGATCTGCACCTCCGCGACGCGGAGATCGAGGCGCCCAAGCTGCCGGTGATCCTCGGCCATCAGATCGTCGGCACCACCGACGACGGCCGACGCGTCGGCGTGCCCTGGCTGGGCTGGACCGACGGCGATTGCCGCTACTGCCGCAGTGGCCTTGAGAATCTGTGCGTCAAAGCCAAGTTCACCGGCCGGGACATCGACGGGGGTTACGCCGAGTGGACGGTCGCCGACGAGCGCTTCTGCCTGCCGCTTCCCGATGGTCTCTCTGACATCCAGGCAGCGCCGCTGCTGTGTGGCGGACTGATCGGCTACCGCGCGCTCAAGCTCGCCGGCGACGGACGGCGCCTTGGCCTCTACGGGTTCGGCTCGGCCGCCCACCAGATCTGCCAGGTTGCGGTCCACCAGGGCCGGGAGGTCTACGCCTTCACCAGGCCCGACGACGCCGACACCCAGAGCTTCGCCCGGTCTCTGGGCGCCGTGTGGGCCGGCGGCAGCGACGAGCGCCCGCCTGAGGAGCTCGACGCCGCGCTCATCTTCGCGCCCGCGGGAGCCCTCGTCCCGGCCGCGCTCAAGG
>JBAPXO010000900.1:0-4065 GCA_049284255.1 Solirubrobacteraceae bacterium
GCGCGAGCTCGAGCAGGCGGTGGGCGGCGATCCCAGGGACTTCGAGGCGGCGCTCGTCTACTTCCTTCACCAGCGAGGCCATTAGTGGGCCGCACCCGAACATCCCACCCGAAATGGCGGGTCCGGCTGACCGCTGGCCGGTGTCCACGGAGCCTCGCCCAGCGCTGCTGCGCCACGGCTCCTGCGTCCTTGGCCAGCGGCCCCCGGACCTCGCCCTTTCAGGCGCGACGTTCCGGCGCGGCCCACTGAGCCGACCGCAATGCGCTGGCTGCTGGTCAAGGATCTTCAGATCCTCAAGCGCTCGCCGCTGCTGGTCGGGCTGCTGATCGTCTACCCGATCGCGATCGCGCTGATGATCGGCTTCGCCCTCTCCAGCCCACCCGGCAAGCCCAAGGTCGCGTTCTACAACGAGGTGCCGCCGGGGCATGGCACGATCCACCTCGGCAACCAGCAGATCGATGTCGCAAGCTACGCCTCCGACCTGCTGAGCTCGATCCAACCGATCAAGGTCAACTCCCAGGCTGAGGCGGTGGCCAAGGTCCGCGATGGCGAGGCGCTGGCTGCAGTCGTCATCCCCGCAGATCTCCCCCGGCAGATCCAGAGCCTGGTCACGGAGGGCGTTGGCAACCCCACCGTCAACCTCTATCTCAACACCAAGGATCCGATCGAGAAGCAGTTCGTCAACCAGGCGATCTCAACTCGGCTGAACCAGGTCGAACAGGATGTCTCCAAGCAGATCCTGCACACCGCGGTCGCCGATCTGCAGGAGGTGCTCAACGGCGGCTCGGTTCAGATCCTCGGCCAGAACGTGCGCTTGCTGGGACTGCGCAACGCGCGCACGATCGTCCAGGGGACGATCGCGTCCCTGCCCAAGAGTTCCCCGCTACGCGCGGCCCTCGCGCAAGTTGATGCCTTTGCCAGCCTGGCCATTCAGGGTCTCGGCTTCGCCAGCCCCGTGCTCGGGACGATCGGCACCCCGCTGACCGTGCAGGAGACCCAGCTGGCTGGGAAGACGACGCCGTCGGATGCCTATGCGGCGTCCATCGCCGTGATCGTCTCGCTGATGTTCGTGACCGTGCTCCTGGCCGCGGGGATGCTGGCGATCGAGCGCTCAGAGAACGCGTATTCGCGGCTGGTCCGCGGGCTCGTGACCCCGGAGGGACTCCTCTCGGAGAAGATCGCTCTGTCGGCCGGCTGCGCCGCCGCGGTGACGCTCGTGATGGCGGCCTTCGTGTCCTTATTCGTGCACCTGGACTGGTCGCGGTTTGAGCTCTGGGTGGCCGCCCTGGCCCTCGGCGGGCTGGCTTTCGGGGCCCTGGGAGTGCTGATCGGCGGCGTGGCGCGGGAGGTGAGCGCGGCCTCGCTGCTGGCCATCCTGGTCTCGCTGCCGGTTGCGTTCGTGGCCCTCGTGCCCGCCGACGCGGTCTCCGGCGCGCTGAAGACGGTGCTCGACGTGATCGCCTTCTTGTTCCCGTTCAAGCCCGCGCTGCAGGCGATCTCCAACGCCTTCACCGGGACCGCTCCGGGGATCGGGCTGCCGCTCCTGCACCTGCTTGTGCTGGCGGTCGTGTACGCGGGGCTGGCCAGGCTGGCCCTGGCGCGCTTCGCTCAGCGCTGATCAGCGGGTCGCTCGCCCCGCTCGCTGCCCGCGCCGGGGGTTCCGCTCGCGCCGCAAGGTCGTGGAGGCGGGCCAGCGGGTCGCTCGCCCCGCTCCCCCGCCCCGCCCCGCCCCGCGGGTCCGCTCGCGCCGCGAGGTCGTGGAGGCGGGCGATCTCCGGCCAGAGCGTCCTTATCGACCGCACCCCAGGTCATTTCTAGGGGTGCGGGAGATACCGACCGCTTTGTGGGCACAAGGCACCGCACCCCAACCGACGACCCGAGGTTTGGTCGAAAACGACCTTCTCGCTCGCAGAACGCCGATGCGCCGCGAACCGGGGGACCGCGGGGGACCGGGGGGACCGCGGGGGACCGGGGTCTAACGCTGGCCGGTGGCGCGCATGAACCCGAAGGCGCACGCCGCCGCCACGATGAGCAAGAGGATCGGCAGACCCCACCCGACGACCCCAACGACGGCCAGGACCAGGGTGATTACTCCGATGGCCCCGGCGCCGCCGCCCAGCATCGCCAGGCGATAGGCACGCTGCTCGCGTGCTCGCCGGGGCGTGTAGCTGCCACGTCGGTTCAGATTGCTCACAGTTAGCAAGCCTACAGCGAGCGGGCGATATCGTTCGCAGCCCATGGCCGACTCGGACACCTACCACCTGCTGCTCTACACCTACGTGCCCGACATGCTCGAGCGCCGCGCCGACTATCGAGACCACCATCTCAAGCACATCGGCGTCGAGCGCGAGGCCGGGCGCGTCGCCTTCGCAGGGGCCTTTGACCCGCCCAGCGGCGCGGCGATCGTCTTCAAGAACGTCGATCACGCCCACGTCGAGCGCTTCATGGACGGCGACCCCTACGTGCAGGCCGGGCTCGTCACGACCTCGCGCATCGAGCGCTGGAACCTGGTCTGATCGGCCCACCCACGTGACCGGAGCCGGTTCGCGGTCCGGCCCGTTACGATTTGATTGGTGAAGTTCTTTTGGGGCGAAGCGGGGCTGGCGCTTCGTCTTGTTACCTCCGTGCTGTGCTGCGCCGCGCTCGTCGTCGGCTACTTGTCCCTGCGCCCGACCAGGACGGCGGCCGCTGCCTTCTCGAGCGCGACCGAGGCCTCGTCGGCCCCCGCCACCTTGAGCGTGACCTCCGGCGGCCGGGCGATCCCAAGATCGTTCTTCGGTCTGTCGATCGAGTACAAGGAGCTCCAGGACTACGAGAACGAGGGGTCGCTGTTCAACCGCGTGATCTCGCTGGTCAAGCCCGAGGACGGCTCGAAGATGGTGCTCCGGGTCGGGGGCAAGTCCGCGGATCACGTCTACTGGCAGGCCACCAACGCCAAGCCCCCCCAGTGGGTGTCGGTGCTCAAGACGTCGTGGCTGGACAGGCTCAATACCCTGGTCCGCCAGAACAAACTGCGGGTGATGCTCGACCTCAACCTGGCGGTCCACTCACCGACGCTCGCCGCCGATTTCGCCGCCGCCGCGCGGCAGATGCTCCCCGGAGGGTCGCTTGCTGGCCTGGAGGTCGGCAACGAGCCCGATGAGTACTGGCGTCAGGCGCCGCTTGAGAAGCAGCGCATCCCCAGCACGCATGTCGCCTCCAACTGGGCGACCAATTACAACGCCTCCGATTACGCGCGTGATTTCGCCAGCTACGCGCGGACGCTGAAGGCCAAGTTCCCCGGAGTCGCGCTCGGCGGCCCGGAGATCATCTCCTCAAAGCCCGCCTGGTTGTCGGCGCTCGACAATCTCGGCAGCCTCTCGCCCAGCTTCCTCACGATCCACCGGTACGCCTCCTCGACCTGCTGGCCGTCGACCTCGCCGTGGTATCCGAAGCTCTCCACGATGCTCTCAGAGAACGCCTCAGCGGGGTTGGCCAACACCGTTCACAGCGCGGCGGTCTTCGCCCACGACCACCATCAGCTGCTGCGCCTCTCCGAGGTCAACTCGATCAGCTGCGGCGGAAACCAGGGCGTGGCCAATTCATTCGCAGTCGCGCTCTGGGCTCCGGATGCGCTGTTCTCGATGATCCGTACCGGCGTCGATGCCGTGAGCTGGCACATCCGTCCCACCACGCTGAACGCCCCCTTCATCGCGAGCAACCCGCATTCGATCAAGGTGCTCCCTGAGCTCTACGGCCTCGCCGTGTTCGCACAGATGACCCGGCCAGGATCGGTGCTCTTGAACTCCAAGCTCTCGGCTCCCGGGAGCTTGCACGTCAAGGGATGGGCGGTGCGGTACCCCGGTGGCATGCGCGTCCTGCTGATCAACAAAGGCCCCAACACGGCCAACATGAACCTGAACCTCGGCTTCTCCGGTCACGCGTTCGTCAAGCGCCTGACCGCACCGGGGGTCGGAGCGACCGGAGGCGTGCGCTTCGGGGGCCAGTTGATCTCCAAGGACGGCCGCTGGCTGGGGAAGGCGGTGGCTCCGGCGGTCCCGTCACGCGGCGGGCGCTACAGCGTGA
>JBAPXO010000901.1:0-2370 GCA_049284255.1 Solirubrobacteraceae bacterium
GGCTCGAGAGGCGGCGCAGCCGCGGGAGCGCCAGCGCGGCGGCCCCGGCGGCCCCGCCGACGGCCGCGAGTGAGCTCAGCAGCCGGGCATAGCCGTCGTAGAACTGCTCCACCTGGACCTCGGCCTCGCAGCCGGCCTCGCCCAGCCGCCTGGCGATCCACTCCGCCGCCTCGCGCTCACCGTCAGATCCGGCGAGCCGCTCCAGCGGCGCCAGCGCCTCAATCACCTCACGCAGGGTGGCCTCGGACTCGGCCTCGCGAGAGGCCTGGGCGCTCACGCCGCCTGCACGTTCTCGAACACGGCCGCCAGCCCCTGGCCGCCGCCGATGCACATCGTCTCCAGTCCGTATCGGGCCTCGCGGCGCTGCATCTCGCGCAGCAGCGTGGTCAGGATCCGTCCGCCGGTGGCCCCAATCGGATGGCCGAGCGAGATTCCCGAACCGTTGACGTTGACGCGCTCCAGGCCGTCGGGAAGCTTCCACTCGCGCAGGACGGCGAGCACCTGGGCGGCGAACGCCTCGTTGAGCTCGATCAAGCCCATGTCCTGCAGAGTCAGCCCGGCGCGGTCAAGCGCCTTGGCCGTCGAGGGAACCGGTCCGATGCCCATCTTGCGCGGGTCCACGCCGGCCACGCCCCAGCTCACCAGGCGGGCCATCGGCGTCAGGCCGAGCTCGTCGGCGCGCTGCGCATGGGTCACGATGCAGACGGCCGCGCCGTCGTTCTGCCCGCTGGCGTTGCCGGCGGTGACCGTGGCCCCCGGGTCCTTGCGGATCATCACCGGTCGCAGGGAGCCGAGGCTCTCCAGGCTGGCGTCGGTGCGGGGGTGCTCGTCGCGCTCGATCACCTTGGTGGCGCCCTTGCGCTCCGTGACCTCGACGGGGACGATCTCCTGGGCGAAGATCCCGTTCTCCTGGGCGGCGACGGCATTGCGATGCGAGCGCAGGGCGAGCTCGTCCTGCTCGGCCCGGGGGATCGAATACTCGCGGCGGAGGTTCTCGGCCGTCTCGATCATCCCGCCGGGCACGGGATGGTTGAAGCCGCCGGCGGTGACGCGACCACGGACGAGCCGATCCTCGAGCATCGCGCCTCCCGAGCGGGCCCCCCAGCGCAGCGTCGTCGAGTAGAGCTCGGTCTGGCTCATGCTCTCGGCGCCTCCGGCGATGATCAGGTCAGCGACGCCGGTCTGGACCTGCATGGCGGCCTCGAGTACGGCTTGCAGACCCGAGCCGCAGCGGCGGTCGATCTGCAGCCCCGGGACATCCACCGGTAGCCCGGCGTCGAGCGCCGCCACGCGGCCGAGCGCCGGGGCCTCGCCGTTGGCGTAGCCCTGGCCGAGCAGCACGTCGTCGACCTGGTCGGCCGGCAGACCGGTGCGATTGAGCAGCGCCTTGATGACCGTGGTCGCCAGCGCAGTGACCGTGACGTCGCGGAACATCCCGCCGAAGCGCCCGACGGGGGTGCGGACTGGCTCGCAGATCAGGGCCTCACGCATCGACGGGCAGCTTAGCTAAGGCTTTGGCCCGGCCGCCCACGGGTACGAGAACCACCATGACCGGATACAAGAAGCTCAATCTCAGCGAGGTCAAGGACCTGGCGCCCGACTTCGGCATGGGGGATATGGGTGAGGCTCGTTTCGCTCGTGAGGCGCTGGGCGCCGAGGGCATCGGCCTGGCCTGCTACCGGATGAACCCCGGCCGGCGCATCGAGTTCGGCCACCACCACTCAGAGGCCGAGGAGACGTACCTGGTGCTCTCGGGATCGGGCCGCTTCAAGGTCGGCGACGAGGTCTTCGATGTTGGCCCGCGCGACGTCGTGTATGTGGCACCGGCGGAGATGCGGGCGTGGGAGGCCGGCGATGACGGGCTGGAGATGATCGCCTTCGGCAGCCGAGACGAGGGCGGAGGCGCCGAGATGCAACCGGGATGGTGGAGCGATTAGTCGGTGATCGCGATGTGGCCGGGTACGGCGGCGACCCGGGCGATCCATTCGCGCACCGCCGGGAAGGGCTCGAGTGAGAAGCCGCCCTCGGGCGCGACGTGGGTGTAGGCGTAGAGCGCGATGTCGGCGATCGAGTAGCCCTCGCCGACCAGGAACTCCCGGTCTGCGAGGTGGCGTTCGAGCGCTTTGAGCGCGTACGTGCCCGCCTTGCGCTTGGCCTCGAGCTCGGCGGGCGCGGCGTGGATGCCCGCCAGCTCCCAGAAGCGGACGACCGCGATGTTGGGCTCGACGTCGTACTGCTCGAAGAACATCCACTGCAGGACCTGCGCGCGTTCGAAGGCGTTGGCGGGCAGGTACTCGGTGCCCTCGGCGAAGTGGAAGCTGATCGCTCCCGATTCCGCCAGGACACGGCCGTCATCGAACACCAGCGTGG
>JBAPXO010000902.1:0-6560 GCA_049284255.1 Solirubrobacteraceae bacterium
GGCGGGCGCCGGAGTGCGGCTGCCCTGGCCTCTGCTGGGACCGCACACGCTGCGCCTGGCGGTTCGCCGCGCGTTATCCGCACCCGCGCTCGGTGCCCGGGCCGCTCAGCTGGCCGCCTCGGCGGCAGCCAACGACGGCGCGGTCCGCGGGGCCGAGCTCGTCATCGAACTCGCCCGTCGTGGGCCCGGCGGCGTCGTGACCCACGACGGCTGACCAGGTTGGAGCGTCAGTCGGCTGAAGACGCGGCGCTCGAGGGCGCTTGCTATGGGGCGGACGAAGCCGCGCGGCGGCTCGGGGCTGGGTTCTCGCGAGCCCAGGAGATGATCTTCTTCGAGTCTTGGATCACGTCACCGTCGTCGGTGACGAGCACCGGCACCCAGTAGTTGCCGGTCATCTCCTTGACCTCACGGCGCGGGGTCCGCTCGTTGATGATCCCGGGCAGCAGGCCCAGCCCGTAGGAGCGCACGACCTCGGGGTCGTGGCCGGCCTCCCGGAGCGCCTTGTGGGCCTCCCCGCAGGGGTGCGGGTGCACGGCGGCGCCGGCCGTCCAGGTGCCATAGCAGACGTAAAGCTTCATCTCTTGGTGCTGGCGCGCATCTAGCTCCGGGGGTGGGACTCGAACCCACAACCTAACGGTTAACAGCCGTTCGCTCTGCCGATTGAGCTACCCCGGATCATGGTGTCGAACTACTCCGGACTGCCTGGCGTTGACTCTATGGAGAGTATCCGTATCCCGCTCTCCACCTCCGCGTGACAGTTCGCGCACAGGAGCACGCACTTGGCAGCCTCAGCTCGAAGCGTCTCGATCGAATGGGTCAGGCCCCGGGCGCCGATCTGAAGCCTTTTTGTCAGAGGACCCGGTGGTGAAACGCCAGTGCGCGAGCGCATCGGTCATAGCCGCAGACCTGGCAACAACCGCCCGCTTCAGCGACGAGGCGCTCCTTGACGGTCCGCCGGTGCTTCACGAGTTGGTCGCTACGGCAACGCGTGCAGCGGTAGTAGCCACGACCCTCCAGGATGTAGGTGCTCACACCGTGGCGCGGACACTGAGCGCGCAGATGAAGTTGGCCTGCGTCCTTTGCGGCCTTCGCCTGAAGGCCCGCCTCGGTCCCACCTTATTGCGCGTCTTCAGTCCGTAGCGCCGTAGCCAATGCCGGACGGTGGTCTTGCTGAGTCCGACCTCGGCGGCGATCTCGGCGATCGTCCCGCCAGCCTCGACCAGGAGCTCCAACCGCCCGCGCTCGAGGCCGCCCTTGGCCGTGTGCTTCTCCCGGTTGGGAGCGACCAACCCGTGCTTGGCCATCCAGTAGGAGATCGTCGACGGGTGCTTGCCAAAGCGCCTGCCGATGCTCTCGACGCTGGCGCCCTGAGCGAGCAGCAACTCCAGCGATTGCTTGTCCATCTCCATCCTCCCTGCCTCTAGATCGAACATATGTTCGCATCAGGGCCGGACGGAAAAGCGCCCTGCTCCCAGCGCCCCCGACCTTCAGGCCGGCTTGAGCCTGGCAACGAGCCGGGTGCTAAAGCCATCGCCATCGGTGGCGAGGATCGCGAAGGCCAGGCGGCCTGCTCTCCCCTGGCTGGTCAGGCGGGCCAACCGCGCGCCGGCCGACAGGGCGGGAGACGAGATCGAGACCTTCGCGCCCGAGACGGGCGACCGAAACACGATGAGCAGCCGACCGTGGATGCGCACGGCGTCGAAGCCGAGCTTGACGCCCGAGACCCGCACCGAGACCGCTCTCTTCAGCGCCCCGGCGCGCGAGGAGAACGACAGCCCGCGCGGGAGCGCGACCGAGATCCCCGTAAGCGGCGCCTCCCCCACTCCGGGCGCGACCTCGAAGGCCAGCGCCGGCCGGCCGTGACCGAGGCGTCGCAGCGAGACGTGCGAGACCTTCGGCGGCCCGGCGATCATCCAGGTGAAATGTCCCGACGCCGGCGATGCTCCGGTGGCGAGGGCCTGTACCGTCACGGCGTAGGCGCCGGTTCTGGTGGGGGTACCGAAGATCTCGCCGCTCGCACGGTCGAGGACCAGCCCCGGCGGCAAGCCGGTCGCGAGGTAGGAGGGCGGCGAGCCGCCCGGGGTGGTTGCCCGTAGCCGCAGGCTGACCGCACGCTTGAGCTCGGTCCGCTGGGCAGCCGGCACGTTCAGGGTCACCGCCGCGGGGAGTGAAGGCGAGCTCGACGCCACGCTGGAGGTGGGGGTGGATGAGGGGGGCGAACCGGAGGACGGGGCTGGTGTGACCGTCCAGGTAAAGGTCTGGCTGGCACTCGCGCCGCCGTCGTCGTGGGCCTCAACGGTGACCTCGAAGTCGCCGGCGGCGGTCGGTGTGCCTGAGATCGCTCCCGTCGCGTCGTCGAGAGACAGGCCGGCGGGGAGGCCCTGCGCGGCGTAGGTGATGGTTGCCTTTGGTGTGCGGTCGGCGGCATGAAGGGTCAGCGTGGTCGCCGTACCGGCGGTCGAGCTCTGGTCGCCGGGATCGGTGAGGGTGAGGCTCGGGCTGCACAAAGCGGGGGCGAGCGCCGAGGCGATCGGCGTACCCAGTCCGCTGGCCTGGTCATAACCCGTCTGGGCGTCGAAGCCGTCGTTGGCGGCCAGCCAGTCGTTGTTGCCCGTGGTGACGTCGTTGAAGTAGGCGGCGTAGTCACTTCCGGCGGCGCCGTAGAGCGCCGGGTTGACGAACCCCAGGCCGCTGGTCGAGCACCCGCTCGTGTCGTCGGCGAGGGCAAACAGCGCCGCCCAATCGGGCGCGGCCGCCGAGGTCCCGCCGAGAGCGATCCAGGTGCCGTTGTAGTAGACGAGATAGCCAGTGCTGGGATCGGCGTCGGCCGAGACGTCGGGCACCTCGCGACATGACCCGCCCGAGGCTGCGCCACAGGTGCTCGTCGACGACTGCGAGTTCAGGACGTGCAGCGAGGACGCCGCGGCCGACTGGTAGTCGGGCATCGTCCAGAAGCTCGAATCTCCGCCACCCCCGGCGCCGGCACCTTTGGCGCCGTTGTTCCATACCGTCTCGCTGAGCGGGGAGGTCGAGCTCAGCGAGGTCCCTCCGGCGCCGGTGACAAACGGCTGCGAGGCCGGATCGTCGACGGCCGCCAACTTCGAGCCGTTGACGTCGTAGCAGTCTTGGGCGCCGTCGTCGCCCGCGGCGGCGACGACGGTCTGGCCCTGCGCCGCGGCCTCCTGAAACAGGGTGTTCTCGCTCTGCGCATCGTCGTCGCCGAGATCGGATTCGCAGTCTCCCCAGGAGGTCGAGATGACGTTCGCCGTGTCCTGGCTGATCATCGCCTCGTAGGTGTCCAGGCTCCCCTGCTCGGTGTCGGGCCCCTGGTAGATGTCGACGTTCGCCTGAGGGGCGAGCCCGATCACATTCTCGGCGTCGAGATCGGTCTCCTCGCCCTGCTGATGGCGGGCCGCGGTCCCCGACCCACCGCCATCAACCGTTTGGTAGGAAACCGCGGCGGCGGTGCCGTAGCAGCTCTGAAAGGCGGTGATGTCCTTCGGGTTGTTGTGCTCGAGCTCGTAGAGGCCGATCGTCTCCCCGGCCCCCTCGTCCCCGTCGCCATACAGGCCGTCGAAGCCGTAGGCCGAGGCGATCTGGTCGATCGTGTGCACCCCCTTGGCCTGTGCCTGAGTGCTCGCCGTCGAGCACGGGGCCGGAGGCGGGCTGGACGCCTGGGCGGCCGGCGGGGCGGGGCTGCCGGAGACGAGCGGATCCGAGGCGTCCCGGGGGGCGGTGGCCGCTCGCCCGCCCACGGCCAGTGGCTGCGGAGCGGCGATGGTGCTCAGCCCGACCACGCCCTGGATGTCAGGCGCCACCGAGCTGTCGAGGAGAGGAGCGACGGTGTTGGCGTAGGCGGTCCGGCCGCCGGGGAGCGAGAGCTGTTGCAGGGAGGTCTGAAACGCCCGGCTCGTCGTGGCCGCCGTAGCGGCGACCGAAAGGGCGAGGTGGTTGGCGCTAAGGGTGGCCGCCGGGAGTCCGCGGGCGACGAGCGACGAGCGCACGGCATCGATGTCGGGCGCGGTCGGCCCGAAGCGCTGCGCGAACTGTGCGACCGTGAGGTAATGGCGGTACTCGCCTGATCCCGGATCGGACACGGCGGTCGCGTAGGCCGCCAAGCCGCCCGGATCTCTCGGTTTCAGGGTCACGGTGACGGCTACCTCCGCCGAGGAACCGAGCGCTCCGAGCACTTTGGAACCTCGGGGGTGCCTCGGCGCGGCACCCAGGCGCACCCCAGCGCGAGACGCGGATCCTCCGACCGCCCCCGCTGCTGCCGACACCCCCACCCAGCACACCAAAATCGCGGCCGTGCAGGCCGCCGCCAGTGAGATCAGATGTGCTCGTGTGCCCCGCATCGGTCACGGCGCGTTACCGGCGCCCCGACTACAAACCAGAAACCGCGCCCTAAGTAGTGCAGGCGCGCGTAAGAACTCTGTCAGAGGGTCGACTCCAGGCGCGCCACCGCCGCGCGGATGGCCTCGCGGACGACCTCACGCTGATGGGCGAGCTCGCTCGTCCCGGCTTCCTCGCCCCGGGCACGGATGATCGCCCGGTCGAGCCGGTCGCGGTCGAGCACGAGCCGGGCATGCTCGAGGCGATCGGGGCTGGGATCCGGGACCCGACCGGCGAGCGCCACGAGGTCGGCGATCGTCCGGGCGAGTTCCTCGTCCTCGGGCGGGAGCTCGGTCAGCGGGGTCTTCGCGCGGCCGCGAAGCTGGCGGGCGGCGGCCCGGAGCGGCTCGCTGGTCAAGAGCTCGTCCATGTCACCACGATCCAGCAGTTCGCCGCCCTGCTCGGGGATGGCGATGCAGAGCGCCAGGAAGAGGCGCTCTGACCGCGTTCCCGAGATGACGGGCTGGGCGTCCGCGCGTCCGGCCCGGCCGGGCTCGCCCGAACCGTTGACCGGACCACCCCTCGGGGCAGAGCCGTCTGCGCTCACGAGCAGCGTCGCCACCTGGCTCTCGCGCAGCTGCAGCCGCCCAGAGATCCGGCGCATGAGATCGTCGCGGAGCACGCTGGGGCCGATTTCGCTCAGCACCGGCCGCAGCTCACCGAGAGCGCGGTCCCGGCCCTCGGCGCTGACCGTGTCGGCGCGGTCGAGGATGCGTTGCACGTTGAAGACCACGAACGGCGCCGACGCGCGCACCCGCTCGGCCAGCGCGTGCGCCCCCTCGGCGGCGACGAGCTCCGCTGGGTCGGTGCCATCGGGGAGCGCGACCACCCGGAGCTCGAGGTTGCGTCCAGCGGCCAGCCGGGCGGCACGGAGCATCGCGTCCTGGCCCGCCCGGTCGGCGTCCAGGCAGAGCTCGAGGACTCCCACGACGCGCTCGAGCTCTGAAACCTGCTCCTCGGTGAGCGCGGTGCCCATGATCCCGACGGCGTTGCGGATGCCGGCCTGGTGCAGAGCGAGAACGTCGGTGTAGCCCTCGACGAGGATCATCCGCCCGGCCTTGGCAGCCGGAGCGCGGGCCAGATCGATGCCGAACAGCACCTCACGCTTGTGGTAGAGCTTGCCGTCAGCGGTGTTGACGTACTTGGCCACCCGCTGGTCTTCGCGCATGCGGCGGGCGCCGAAGCCGTGCACCCGTCCTCGAGCATCGGCGGCCGGGAACATGATCTGAGACCGGAAGCGGTCATACACGCTGCCGGGCCGGGACTTCGAACGCTGGGCGAGCCCCACCTCCAGCAGCTCCTGCTCGCTGTATCCGGCTCGGCGGGATGCCAGCAGGATGCGATCCCAGGCGCTGGGCGCGTAACCGACGCGAAACTCCCTGAGGATCTCCTCGGACATCCCCCGGCCGAGCAGGTAGTCACGGGCCTCCTCGGCCTCACGCGCTTCCCACAGGTACCGCGAGTAGTAGGCGGCCGTGCGGTGTAGCAGCGAGAACAGGCGCTCGCGCTCCTGGCGGCGCGCCGCCGCAGTCGGATCCTCGGCCTCGGTCTGCAGCTCGACGCCGAAGCGGTCAGCCAACGACTCCAGGGCCGCCTTGAAGTCGAGTCCCTCGGTCTCCATCACGAACGTGAATGGGTCGCCCGAGGCCTGACAGCCGAAGCAGTGGTAGTGCTTCTCCTCGGGGCGGACGTGAAACGAGCCGGTCCGCTCATCGTGAAACGGGCACAGCCCGAAGAAGCTGTTGACCCCGGCGCGACGCAAATCGGTCCGGGCCGAGACGAGGGCGAGCATGTCCACGGCGTCGTAGACGCGGTCACGCGAATCCGCGGTGTATCTGCTCACGGCGCGAAAGCGACGGGAACCGTGAGCTTCTCGAAGATCCGGATGCAGTAACGGTCGGTCATGCCGGCCAGGTAATCCGTGACCCGCGTCGCCAGGTCACCGCCCGGACTCGAGTCCGGAATCTCTTCGGGATGGGCGCAGTAATGGTCAAACAGCGACCGGATCACGATGTTGATCTTCGTGTGCTCGCCCGTCGCCACCGGTCCCAGGTAGACGCGCTCGAACATGAACGCGCGGAGCCCCGCCATAGCGCCGCCCACCAGCTCTCCCTGGACGATGTCCCCGGCCTCGTCGGAGTGCTCGACCAGGTCGTGGACCAGCGTGT
>JBAPXO010000903.1:0-2813 GCA_049284255.1 Solirubrobacteraceae bacterium
CCCGAGCGGGTGACGGCGGCGAGAACCCCCTGGTTGTTGCTCGCGATCAGGCGCAGGAGCTGCTGGTCGTCGGCCATTTCTGATCGGACTCCTTTCGGTTAGGCGGGAAGCTGGCGGGTGTTGGGAACTGACACCGTAACCGGCGTCAAGCTCACATTTTTAGGTTGTGGTGCCGCAACCTTGGCGCAAGTCTGCTGTTCTATGCGGTGCCGAGTTCCTGGGGTGCCAATCCAGGAAACGGGGAGCCCAGGTTGTTGGGGCGAGTCGGGCGGTGATCCGTCCGTAGCGCTGTAGAGAGTGCGAGCCCGTCAGCTAACTCCGTAGGCGACAAGGCAATCGCACCTGCTTCTCCGACAGCCCCGGATCGTGCCCGGACCTCCAGCCCACGTGTCTCACGCTCACGACCGGCCCCGCCGGTCCTCTAGGTCTTCTCGCGTTTTGCCGTTCGGCCTGGGCATCGCCGCCGTTCTGACGTGGGTGGGGCTCGTGCTCGCTCCCGGGGCGGGTCTCGCCGCGACCGCCAGCGGGACGAGCCTCGCCGCGACCCCGACCAAAGCGGTGCGCTATCACGGATATCGGGTGGTGGTTCCGCGCAGCTGGCCCGTGTACCGGCTCGCGTCTGATCCGACGGCCTGCGTGCGCTTCGATCGTCACGCGGTGTACCTCGGCCGGCCCAGCGCCGATCAGCGCTGCCCGGCCACCGTGGCCGCCGGGCGCACCGAAGCGATCCTCGTCTCCCCGCTGTCCGCCCAGGCGTCGGGTGCGAGCAGCGGTGGTGCCAACGGGCCGCCCCTTCCTCTGCCCAGCACGCACGGCGCCACCCCCGCCAGTGGATCGGCCGCCCAGATCGTCAAGCCGCGCCCCGGCGTGGTCGTGACCGCGACCTGGGACCGGCACCCGTCGGTGATCGCCCACGCCCTGGGCGTCGGAATCCTGCCGACGGTGGCCCCCCGGCCTCCCCGGAAAGGGTTGTCTGCCAAGCGCTTCGCGGCGCGGGCCGTGCCCGCTAAGGCAAAGACGGCCGATGCCCCGGCCCAACCGGGCGCCGTGTACACGGGTCTCGGCTTTGACGCCTGCTCTACGCCGAGCACCACGCAGATGAACGACTGGGAGGCCTCGTCCTTCCGGGCGATCGGCGTCTACATCGGCGGCACCAACATGGCGTGCTCGCAGCCCAACCTGAACTCCACCTGGGTGGCTGCCCAGTCAAGCGTGGGATGGCACCTGGTCCCGATTTACGTGGGACTGCAGGCGCCGGGCAACTCGTGCGGCTGCGCCGCCATCTCCGCCAAGTCGGCCGCCAGCCAGGGCAGCGCGGCGGCCAACGACGCGATCACCGAGGCCCAGTCCATCGGTCTTGCCCCGGGCAACCCTCTGTACTTCGACATGGAGGGCTATGACCCGAGTACGAGCACGAGCTCGACGGTGCTGAACTTCCTGGCGGCATGGACGACCCGACTGCACGCCAGCGGCTACAAGTCCGGCGTGTACAGCAGCGCGGCCTCCGGGATCCGCGACCTCGCGGGCAAGTGGGCGAGCGGCTACGTCGAGCCCGACGACATCTGGATCGCCAACTGGAACGGCGCCGAGAACACCGCTGACCCCAACGTGCCCAGCGGCGACTGGGCCTCTCACCAGCGGCTGCATCAGTACCAGGGCGGGCACAACGCGACCTACGGCGGTGCCACGATCAACATCGACAGCGACTACGTCGACGCCTCCACGGCGGCGGCTGGCAGCGCGACCCCGATGGTGGCCGCCGCCCCCAGCCTGTCTGTGTCGCCGCAGGCGGGCGGCGCGATCGACCTGAGCCCGAGCTGGACCGGCGCGGCCGGCATCAGCCGTTGGCAGGCCCTGGGCGGCGCCTCGCCGACGTCGATGGCCGCCGCAGCCAAACCGGTACGCGCCGGGACGGGCAAGCCGATCGTCGTCAACAGCGCCTACAAGTACTTCGAGGTGCAAGCGATTGGTGCCAGCGGACAGGCGATGGGCAACTCGCCGGCCGAAGCTACTCCGGCTCACCTCGCGATCGTCGGCAAGAGCGCCTTCGTCCCCGTCCACGGCAAGGGCGGGCTGCCGGTCGAGTGCTTCCGACCGACCCCGTGCTCGGTGACGACGACGGTCTCCTCGGGCAAGACCACCTACTTCAAGACGGGAGCCGAGCGCATACCCGTCGGGGGCGGTGTCGTGTACTTCGGCCTGTCGTCGCTCGCCCGTCAGAAACTCGCTCATGCCGTCGGCCACAAGCTCGCGGTCAAGATCTCGGTGCGCGATGCCTCCGGCGTGGGCGTGAGCCGCTCGGTCAACCTCGTGCAGTTCACAACCTCGGGACGCGGCCCGGTGCGCAGCCTCAAGCAGGCTTCGACGTTGAAGATCATCGGGGCTACGGACTTCGTCTCCAATGGCTGGAGCGGCGGCATCCTGGCCGAGTGCCTCGCCGCAGCGCCCTGCAGCAACAGCGTGAAGATCACGTCGAGTGGCAAGACGATCGCCACCGCCAAGGCGCGATCACTCGGCGTCAGCGAGCTCGGTTATTTGTCCTTCACGCTCACCGCCACCGGGCACCGGCTGCTCGCCCTGGCCCACGGCAATCAGCTGGGCGCGACGCTCACCCTCAGCAACGCCAGGACCACGGTCCGGGGGCGGATCGTGCTCGATGCGTTTCACTGATCCCGCCTGAGCTTGCCCGTGCGATTGCGTCTGAAGTCCGGCTCGGTGCTCGCCACCGGCGCCCTGCTGCTCGTCGCCGCGCTGCTCGCCGCGGTGATCCTCACCACCGCAGTCAGCGCCCGGCCGAGGTCGCGGGTCGCAGC
>JBAPXO010000904.1:0-7106 GCA_049284255.1 Solirubrobacteraceae bacterium
TGGTCATCGGGGGAAGCTTCGTCTCCAACCTCGGAACCCAGGCGACGCTGGTCGCCCTTCCCTATCAGCTGTACGTCGTCACGCATTCGCCGCTGCTCGTCGGCCTCCTGGGCGCCGTCGAGCTCATCCCGCTGGTCACGATGGCCCTGCTGGGAGGCGCGATCGCCGATCGGCTGGACCGCCGACGGCTCCTGCTCCTAGATCAGATCGGCACCGTGGCCACCGCCGGCGGCCTGGCGGCCGTGTCCTACGGCGGCCATCCCTCCGTGGTCGTGCTCTACATCCTCGGCGGTCTGCTGGCGGGCTTCAATTCCCTCCAGAACGTCGCCACATCGGCGATCCTGCCCAACCTCGTCGACCGCCAGCGGATGCCGCAGACGATGGCGCTCAGCTACGGCCTCTCCACGCTGGCGATGGTCGCCGGGCCGGGACTCGGGGGCATCCTGATCGGCGCCGCCGGCGTACAGGCCGCCTACACGGTCGACGCCGTGAGCTGCCTGGCCGTGGTTTTCGCGGTGATCCAGATCGCGCCCCAACCGCCGCTGGGCGGACAGGCCCACGTCAGCGTGCGACGCTCGATCGGCGACGGCCTGCGTTACGTGCGGGGAAACCGCGCGCTCGTCGGCTCGTTTGCCATCGACCTCGTCGCGATGACCTTCGGCATGCCCCGGGCGCTGTTCGCGGTGCTGTCGGTGAGCGTCTACCACACCGGCGCCAGCGGCACGGGCTTTCTGTACGCGTCGGTGGCGGCGGGGGCCACCGTTTCGGCGCTGTCGTCCGGGTGGATCAGACATGCCCGGAAGCTGGGCCTGATCGTCATCTGGGCGGTGACGGTGTGGGGCGTGGCGGTCGCGATCGCCGGACTGATGAGTTCGCTCTGGCTGGCGGCGGCGCTGCTGGCAATCGCCGGGGGCGCGGATTCGGTCAGCGCCGTGTGCCGGTCGACGATCAACCAGAGCGTCACCCCGGACCACATGCGCGGCCGGATGTCGTCGGTCTTCTCGCTCGTGGTCACGGGCGGCCCCCGGCTGGGCGACATCGAAGCCGGCGCCGTTGCCTCGGCGGTCGGCGTGCGGGCGTCGGTCGCGTCGGGGGGCCTGCTGTGCGTGCTCGGGGTGGCGGCGATCATGGTGGCCTTTCCGGAGCTCGCGCGCTACGACACGCACGATTGGCTGGGCGAGCCGGCGGCGACCGTCGCCTAGGAGCGCCGGTCCGGCTCGCGAACAAGTTGTAGAGCGTAGACTCGACAGGCCGTATGCCACCGCCTGCACGCCCCGCCGCTGTTCGCCCGTCCACCGCGGCCGAACCCGGCTACTTCGACAACGACTCGGTCATCCGCCGTGTCATGGGCGAGCGCGCGCTGGCGCTCTCGGGTCCGCGGGCGCTGCTCATGCAGGCCGCCCATCCGCTCGCCGTGGCCGGACTGCTGGCCCACTCAGACGCGCTCGAGGATCCCTATGTCCGCCTCGCCCGAACCGCTGAGGTGATGAACACGATCACCTTTGGACGGCGGCAGGAGGCCGATCGGATGACGCGCCGGGTCCGCGCCATGCACAGGTCCGTCCGCGGCCGGCTGCCCGAGGCGGTGGGCATCTACCCTGCCGGCGCACCGTATCGCGCCGACGACCCGAAGCTCCTGATGTGGATCCTATACTCGCTTGTCGATTCGGCCATGGTCGTCTACAGCACCTATGTCGGCACGCTCAGCACGCCCGATCGCGCTGCCCTGTGGCAGGATTACCGCGTCATCGGGGACCTGTTCGGGCTAAAAGACGCCGAGATGCCGGCGACCCTGTCCGAGCTCGAGGCGTACGGGCGTCGAATGCTGAGCGGCGACGAGCTCCAGGTCGGAGACTGGGCCCGCCGACGTGCCCGGGAGATCGTGCTCGAACCTCCCGTCCCGACGCTCACCCGGCCGCTCGTCGAAACCGTCAACTTCATCACCATCGCGCTGCTTCCCGACCGGATCCGCTCGCAGTACGGCTTCCTCCCGCTGCCGCCGGCGGCAGTGCGCAAGGCCATGGTCCGAGCTGGGGCTGTGTACGTCCGTCGCGGGCTCCTGCCGGTCCTGCCCGCGAACCTTCGCCAGGTTCCAGCCGCACGCCGTGCCGCCTGACGACCGGGCCAAGCCGCTGCCGGTCGCGGAGGCCGGGATCGATCCCGCTGAGACGGAACTCACGATCGCCGAGCTCGCGAAGCTCACCGGGATCGAACAGGCCACGCTGCGCGCATGGGAGGCGCGCCACGGGCTTCCGGCCCCCCATAGGCTCGTCAACGGGCATCGCCGCTACCGGGCCGGTGACGCCGAGCTCATCCGCACCGCCGCCGAGCACCGCCGCCAAGGCCTTTCCGTGGCCGCGGCGCTTCGCAGTGCTCGCGAAGGACTGGCGACGCGCGAGCGGCCGGATTCCATCTTCGCCGCGCTGACCCGGGCGCGCGAGCACCTCGTGCCCCAGCCCGTCGGCCACTCCGCCCTAACCGCAATCTCGCGAGCGCTCGAGGACGAGTGCCGCGCCCAGGCGAGCTCCGGCCTACTGCTGGGCTGCTTTCAGCGCGAAGCGTTCTATCGCGCCTCGGAGCGGCGCTGGCGGAGCCTGGCCGCGGATATGGAGCTGACGATCGTCCTCGCGGACTTCTCACGCCGGCGCGTGCGCGAACGGGCGCCGTGCGAGATCCCCCTCAAGCGCGCCTCGCCGATGATCTCCGAATGGGTGCTGATCGCTCCGAGCGGCTGCGTGTTGGCCCGTGAGCGTCCCGGCGCGGCGCCCACCAGGCGAGAGCGCACTTTCGATGCCCTCTGGAGCCCCGAGCCCGACGTCGTGCATGCCGCCGCACGGATCTTCATCACGATGCTTGGATCGGGAGCACTCAGCGAGCGCGCGCTCGCCCTGCTCGGGCCGGCCCCGCCACCCAGCTCGGCCGCACTGCGCCGCACGGCGGCGCTGACCAACCGCATCATCGGCTACGTCTCCTCTGACACCTGAACGTGTAGGTTGGGGCCATGACGCGCGTCGCGGTGGTCGGGCACGTCGAGTGGGTCGAGTTCGTGACCCTCGAACGCTATCCGCAGCGGGGAGTGGTCGAGCATGCCGACGGCATGTTCGTCCATGCCGGCGGAGGTGCCGTGGTCGCCGCTGCCACCCTGGCCGAGCTCGGTGCCCAGGTCGACTTCTTCTGCGCGCTCGGCGACGACGACACCGGAGACGCCGCCCAGGCCGAGCTCACTCGGCGTGGGATCGCCGTGCACGCCGCGCGCCGCCACGAGCCGACCCGACGCGTCGTCACTTTGCTCGACGGCGGCGGCGAGCGCACGATCGTGACCATCGGCGACCGGCTCGAGCCCTCCGGTGACGACCCGCTCGGCTGGGAGCGGCTGACCGACGCCGACGGCGTCTACCTGACCGCGGGAGACGCGGGCGCCGCCCAGCGTGCCCGGCAGGCTCGTGTGCTTGTCGCCACTCCACGCTTCCGAGAGTCGTTGCGTGAGGAGGAGTTGCAGCTCGACGCTCTCGTCTACAGCCAGTCAGACGAGGACGAGGCCAGCTGGGCGAAGCGATTCGCGTCCCAGACCCGCCTCATGGTTGCGACCCAGGGCTCCGCCGGGGGCCGATGGTGGGGTGCGTCGGAGGGAACCTGGCCAGCGGCGGCCCCGCCGGGCGAGCCGCGCGACGCCTACGGCTGCGGCGACTCGTTCGCCGCCGGCTTCACGTTCGGGCTGGCCGCTGGCGGGGACGTCGGCGAGGCGGCCGCGGTGGGCGCACGGTGCGGCGCCGAGATGCTGACGCGAGTGGGGGCGCCGTAAGCCGGGGGGTCACGCCTCGGAGGTTCGCGGGGCGTAGCGGTGATGGAGCATCAGGGCATTGCCGTCAGGGTCGGCGAAGAAGGACATGTAACAGACGCCGGTATCGAAGGTGTCCCCCTGAAAGCTCACGCCTGCATCCTGGAGTCGGGAGCGCGCGGTGTCCATATCCTCAACGTGGAGTGCCACGGGATTCTTGGAGGGGTGGAACTCGAGGCCCATCCGCTCGGCCGCGATGACGCTGAGGGTCAGATTCCCGGTCTCGAACTCGGCGAAGTTCCGATCCGGCCGGTAAGCCGAGCGCGGCAGGCCGAGCGTCTCGCCGTAGAAGGCGACCGCGGCGTCGAAATCGCGCGTGGGTACGGTTACGAAGTCGACTCCAGTGATGAGCTGGGTGTCGGTGGACATGCGGCTCTCCTTGGTTGTAGTGCGGATGTGGACGGCCGGACTGATGGGGCGAGGCCCGTTTCCCACCCTAACCAAAGCCGTTCTTCCGTCCGATGATGATGCGAACATGTGTTCGTGTCAAGAGCCGAGCCAACTATTCTCCACGCCGACCTCGACGCCTTCTACGCGTCGGTCGAGCAGCGCGACGACCCGTCGCTGCGCGGGCGGCCGGTGATCGTCGGGGGTGGGGTCGTGCTCGCCGCCAGCTACGAGGCCAAGGCTCGGGGAGTGAGGACCGCCATGGGCGGCGCCCAGGCGTTGGCGCTGTGCCCGGACGCGGTCGTGGTGTCGCCGCGAATGTCGGCCTACTCGGACGCGAGCAGGATGGTGTTCGCGGTGTTCGCCCGGATGTCGCCGCTCGTCGAGGCGCTCTCGATCGACGAGGCGTTCATCGATGCCCGGGGGCTCGAGCACATCACCGGCACGCCGACGGAGATCGCGCACCACCTGCGGCGGGAGGTGCGCGAGTTGGTCGGGCTGCCCATCACGGTGGGCCTGGCGTGCACGAAGTTCCTGGCCAAGGTGGCCAGCGGGGTCGCCAAGCCCGACGGGTTACTCGTCGTTCCCGCGGGCGGCGAGCTTGACTTCCTGCACCCGCTGCCGGTCGAGCGGCTGTGGGGTGTGGGTCGGGTGACGGCTGCCAAGCTGCACGCGCAGGGCCTGACTACGGTGGGCCAGGTCGCGAGGCTGAGCGAGCAGACGCTCGTGGACATGCTCGGGCGGGCCGGCGGACGGCAGTTGCACGCCCTGGCTCACAATCGCGACCCGCGGCGCGTGCGGTCGCGGCGCCGGCGCAGGTCGATCGGTGCCCAGCGTGCGCTGGGCCGGCGGGCTCGCGCCCCCGGGGAGGTCGAGAAGGCGCTCATGACGCTGGTCGACCGCGTGGCGCGGCGAATGCGCACGGCGAAGCGAGCGTGCCGGACGGTGGTGCTGCGGTTGCGTTTCGATGACTTCTCGCGGGCGACGAGGTCGCACACGATCGCCGAGGCGACCTCACGGACGGCCACGCTGCTGCGGGTGGCGCGTGGGTTGCTGGCGGCCTCCAGCGCGGTGATCGCGCGGCGGGGGTTGACGCTGGTGGGAGTCACCCTCACCAACCTGTGCGATCAGGCCGCCGTCCAGCTGGCGCTGCCCTTCGACCGGACGGTGGGGCTTGATCGGACCTTGGACGAGCTGCGCGAGCGCTTCGGGACCAAGGTCATCTCCCGGGGGGCGTTGGTGGGCGAGGACTCGGGGCCATGGGTGCCGCTGCTGCCCGATTGATGACCATCGCCTTCAGGCGGCGCTGCAGGAAGCGGCGCTCGGGCTCCGCCCGGGTCAGCTCCAGGGCTCGCCGATATGCGGCCGCCGCCTCCTCGGGACGTCCGAGCCGCGACAGCAGCTCGGCGCGGGTGGAATGGAGGTAGCGATAGTCGTCGAGGTCGAGTTCGTCGACGATCGCCAGCGCAGCCTGCGGGGACTCGGTCTCGGCCACCGCGACCGCGCGGTTGAGCTCCACGACCGGTGAGCCGGTCAGCGTGACCAGTTCCTGGTAGAGGACCGCGATCTCTGACCAGTCGATCGGGTCGAAGGCCTGGAGGGAGGCGATCGCCGCCTGCAACACATATGGACTGCGTCCTCCGAGCGCGAGCGCGCGGTCGAGGCACGCGCGGCCCGCGCTGATCTGCTCGGCGTCCCAGAGCCCACGGTCCTGGTCGGCGAGCAGGACGAGCTCGCCGGCGGGATCGAAGCGGGCGCGGCGACGGGCGTCGTGGAGCAGCATCAGCGCCAGCAGACCGTGGACCGAGGACTCGTCGGGCATCAGGGTGGCGAGCACTCGGCCGAGGCGGATGGCCTCAGCCGCAAGGTCGACGCGGCCCCCGTAGCCCTCGTTGAAGATCAGGTAGATAACGGTAAGGACGGCGGCGAGGCGGTCGGGAAGCAGGCTGGGCGACGGGACCGCGAAGGGGATCCCGGCCAGCTTGATCTTGGCCTTGGCCCGCGAGAGGCGGCGCTTCATGGCCTCGGGCGCGACGATGAAGGCCCGGGCGATGTCCTCGGTGCTCAGGCCGCCGAGCGCGCGGAGGGTGAGGGCGACCTGGGCCTCGAGACTGAGAGCCGGATGACAGCAGGTGAAGAGCAGCTCCAGCCGCTCGTCGCCGATCGTCCCGTCGTCGAGCTGATCGGTCTCGTCGAACATGGTCTCGGGCTCCTCCAGCAGGTGGACCTTGGAAGCCAGGGTGCGCTCGCGCCGCACGCGGTCGATCGCCCGGTTGCGTCCGGTGGAGATCAGCCAGGCCACCGGGTTGGCCGGCGCACCGTCACGCGGCCAGCGCTCGGCGGCGATGGCGAATGCCTCCTGAGCGGCTTCCTCGGCGCGCTCAAAATCGCCGAGGAAGCCCACCAGGCAGGCAAGGACACGACCCCACTCGTCGCGAAAGACCCGATCGAGCAAGCGCTAACGCTCCGCCAGTCTTGACTAGCGCTCGACCACCGGCCGGACCTCGACGCGACCGCCGATCCTCGCGGCCGGGATCCGCCCGGCGAGCGCCAGGGCTGCGTCGAGGTCGACGGCCTCGAACACGTAGTAGCCGCCGAAGTACTCCTTCGTGTCGGCGTACGGGCCGTCGGTGGTCAGCATCTGGCCGTCCTGCACCTGCACCGTCGTTGCCGTGTGGGGAGGCTCGAGCTGAGCGCCGCCCAGGCACGTCGGGTCGCTGGAAAGGGCTGCGTACTCCTGCATCGCTGCTGCCGAGTCGCTTTCGCTCAGCGACTCGTGGGAGCCGGGCTTTGAGTAGATCAACAGGGCGTACTTCACGAGAATCTCCTCTCGGGAGTTGGCTTGTCGTCCAGGAGACGAACGAGCCGCGACCATGGGGAC
>JBAPXO010000905.1:0-6344 GCA_049284255.1 Solirubrobacteraceae bacterium
CCATCGACCGTCAGCGCCATCGACCGTCAGCGCCATCGACCGTCAGCGCCATTGACCGTCAGCGCCATCGACCGCGCCGCGCCCGGCGTATAGGTCGGTTTCGGACCTCACCTCGGCTGCGCCAGAGGGGTGGGGGAGATTTTCGTCCAACTGCACGGGGAACGTCCCACGCCTCGTGGACGACGCACACCCTTGGTCGATTCTGTCGCCATAGCGTGCGGGTGCCTTTTTGGCGGCGCGGAGCAAGGGGGCGGACCTCGTCCGGGCGCTGCCAGCCGGGCGTCCGCGCCCCTGCCAGCCGGGCGTCCGCGCCCCTGTCAGCCGGGCGTCCGCGCACTGTCAGCCGGGCGTCCGCGCACTGTCAGCCGGGCGGCCTAGTGCTGGTCGTCGCCGGTCGACGCCGGCGGACGCGATTCCTCGGCCAGCGAGGTGATCGCCAGCGTGCCGCGCGCCGCCTCCTCGAGCACCTCGGTCGCCTCCTCGGCCGAGCGCGAGTAGAGCTCGACCAGCAGGTGGACGACGATCCGGTCCTCGTCGTGCTTGTGGAATCGGACGTGGGTGAAAAATTCTCTTGTGCCGTTGTCGCCAAACGCGGCGTAGGACAGCGCATCGCCGGCCTCGGGCCCCGAGCACGTCTCAACCTCGTCGGCATCGACCGTGACCGTGCACGACGCCACCCACGGGGTGCCGGCGATCATCCGCTCCCAGCGGTCCTCAATCGGCTCCACGCGCCCGTTGTGGAAGCCCAGATGGGGCTGGTCGTGCATGCACTCCAGGCATTGGACGACCGCCTCCTGCATCTCGTCGACGACCTCTCCGCGCTCGCCACTCTCGGGATCGATCCGGTGGATGCCCTCGTAATGGACCTGGACCTCTAGGTTCTGTGACCAGCACCGGTAGCAGCGGAGCCAGCTGCGTACCTCGGTTGAGCCCTCCATCGAGATGATTCTAGGACGCAAATCGCAGGAAATGCCCGGTCATCCGCGCGGCTTCGTCGAGGATCCCGCATCCCGGGCGGTGGGGGCGGTGTTAGCCGGCGGGCGCGGGCGGCGGCTGGGAGGATCAAAGGCCCTGGCAATCCTCGGTGGGCGGGCGCTGATCTCCTACCCGGTGCAAGCGATGCGGGCCGTGCCCGTGTCCGTCGCGGTCGTCGCCAAGCCAGACACCGAACTGCCCGCCTTGGCTGATGCCGAACTCTGGACGGAGCCCGGTGAGCCGCGCCACCCGCTGGTGGGAATCTGTCACGCCCTCCGGAGGGCCGCGGGGCGTCCGGTGCTGGTTTGTGCGGCCGATCTCCCGTTCGTCACACCCGAGTCCCTGGCGCGGCTGGCGCGGGCGGATCCGGGCGATGCCCCAGCGGTGATAGCGGTATCGGCAAGCGGGATGGCGCAGCCGCTGCTCGGCTGCTATCAGCCGGCGGCGCTCGAGATCCTGGCTCCGGCCGCCACCAGCGCCGTGGCGCCGCTGCGGGCGGCCGTGGCCGCGCTCGGGCCGCGACACCTCGAGCTCGCGGACGACCTGCTCTTCAACGTGAACACCCCCGATGACCTGGAGCGCGCCGAGCGGCGGATCAGCCAAACGTGAAGTCGTAGGCGCTGACGCCGGGTGGGATCTCGATCGTGAACGTGTCCAGCTCGTCCTGGGGCAGCGAGATCAGCGAGTAGAGGCGCTGGCCGCGCACGGTCACGTATCCGCCGGACCCCACGTCGGCGCCGGCATTTCCGGCGGTGATGGGGTGGCCGTCGAGTAGCACCCGGACCTTGCGCGGGACATTGCCCGCTGAGGTCATGACCAGGTAGACGTGCTGAGCGGCGAAGCCGCCCGTTATCGAGGCGCCGGGCTCGGTTGGCGTCGCCGCCTCCGTGGTGTCCTGCCAGGTGCCTTTGAGACCGAACTCGTTGACATCGGGGTTGGTGACGCCCGAATAGGTGTGGACGCCGGATTGCAGGTGCTGGCTGAAGCCTTGGGACCGCCGGTAGTCCAGGTAGGTCTCCGGCGTGCCCAGATTGGCGGAGGGGAGCATGGCGTGGGCGCTCATCGGCGGCGGGAGGTGGTGAGCGCCGGCCTCGTAGAGCAGCTCGCGCACGGCCGCCTCATCCTGCCTGTAGTCGCCTTCGCCGAACTGCGTGTGGCGGATCTGGCCCTTGGCGTCGATCAGGTACTCGGCCGGCCAGTACTCGTTCTGGTAGGCGTTCCAGGTCCCGTAGCGGTTGTCCTGGACCACCGGATAGCGCAACCCGTCGGTGTTGATCGCCTGCTGGACGTTGGCGGCGTTCTGCTCGAAGGTGAACTCCGGGGTCTCGACCCCCACGATCTCCAGGCCGTAGCGGTGGTAGGTGGCGTAGAGCCCCTTGAGAAAGGGGAGCGTGCGAATGCAGTTGATGCAGGTGTAGGTCCAGAAGTCGACGAGCACGACGTGACCGCGGAGCCGGGCGAGCGTCAGCGGCTGGTCCCCGGGGGTGTTGAACCAGCGCTGGTTGTCGGTGAACGGCGGCGCCGCGCCGAGCTGGGCGAGGGCGGGCGTCTTGACGCCCGGGATCGAGACGCCGACGCGCTGCGACACCGGAACCGCGGAGGCCTCGCTCTGGCGCACCGCAAAGCGCGATCGTGGCCGCAGCGACGCCAGCCGGTTCTGGACCGCGCCTGAGTTCTCCAGAGCGCGCGTCGGGTCGACGAGGACGGCGGGCAAGCTCGTGTCCTTGGCGAGCGACTCCTCGAAACGCACGTCGAGGTTGGCGGCCATGGCGATGCCGGTGAGCAGGAGCACGACCCCGAGCGTGCGCTCGACGACGTGCCCGCGGGCCCGGCGGCGTACGCGGTCGAGCACCGCCCGGCCGCCGAGGGCGTAGAGGAGCATGACCGCGCTTAGTCCGACCGCGTAGGACAGCGCGATGGCCACGATCCGGGCGGAGGCGCCGCCGGTGGCGCTGACCGAGGTCACGGCGGCGAGGATCGGACCGGCGCAGGGGGCGCACACAAACCCGAGGGCGCCGCCGACCGCCACCCCCGACCAGAACCCGTCGCCGCGCGTGCGTGGCCCGAACCGGGCCAAGCGCGACAGCGGTGCCTGGACGCGTTCGGCGAGCTCGGGGATCAGGAGCACGATGCCGAAGCCCAGCAGCACGATGATCGCGAGGGTGCGGGCGGCTCCGCTGGCCAGACCGATGCCCTGCACGAGCTGGGCGAGGGCGACGATCGCGATCGTGAACGTGACCGCGAGCCCGAGGACGATCCCCAGGGGCCGGCGCCGCCCCCCGGCCGCGCCGGCAGCGAACAGCGCGGGGAGCACCGGCAGCACGCATGGCGTGATCGCGGTCCCCGCGCCGGCGATCAGCGCGAACAGCATCAGCAAGAGCATCGGGACCCCAGATGATGCTCGATCAAGATTGCGATGCGATGAACAATGAAATAGGGGCTCTGGACGGAGGCGAAGTCCGGGAGCGGCCGCGGGCCGCTGGGAGCTGGCGGGGAGCTCAGCCGCCGATGGCGGACATGCTGCGCGCCGGCTGGATGAAGCCGGGCTCGCCGACGTGGTGCTTGAGTTCCTTGCGCCAGACGGCCCCACGGATGATCTCGGCCAGTTCCTCGTCGCTGGCCCCCTCGCGCAGCGGCGAGCGCAGGTCGGTCTCGTTGAGCGAGAACAGGCAGGTGCGCAGGCGCCCGTCGGCGGTCAGGCGGACGCGGTTGCAGTCGGCGCAGAAGGGTTCGGAGACCGGATTGATGAACCCGACCTTGCCGTGCCCGTCCGCGAATCGGTGGACGCGAGCGGTGGCGCCGGGCTCACGGGGCTCGGGCTCCAACGGGTAGACGGCGTCGATGGCGGCCCGGATCTCGGCGCCCGTGAGAACCTGATCCTGGGTCCAGGCGCGATCGGCGTCGAGCGGCATGAACTCGATGAAGCGGACTTCGTAGGGGGTGCTGCGCGCCAGGCGGGCGAACGGCAGCACCTCCTCCTCGGTGAAGCCGCGGATGGCCACCGCGTTGATCTTGATCGGGTGGGCCTCGGGAAAGGTCGAGAGGAACTCCAGGCCGCGCAGCACTTGCGCCAGCGCGTCGCGCCGGGTCAGCTCATAGAACCGGTCTCGCTGCAGCGAGTCGACCGAGACGTTGAACCGGTCGATGCCGGCGGCTACCAGGCGGGCAGCGTCACGCTCCAGCAGGAATCCGTTGGTCGTCACCGAGAGCTCGTGGACGCCGGGGATCTCGGCGAGCATCCGGGCCAGTACCGGAAACTCGCGCCGTACGAGCGGCTCGCCGCCGGTCAGGCGAACGTCGCCGACGCCCATCGCGGCGAACACCGACACCAGGCGCGCGATCTCTTCGAAGCGGAGAATCTCGGCGCGCTCCAGCCAGGGGAGCCCTTCGGCCGGCATGCAGTACTGGCAGCGGAAGTTGCAGCGATCGGTCACCGACACGCGGAGATCGCCGATCAGGCGGCCATGGCCGTCGCGCAGGGGCTCCCAATCCATACCTACAGGCTACCCTTGCGGCCATGCGCCCAGCCCGCGCGATCGCGCTCCTAGGCGCTGCCTACGCACTTGCTGGGTGCGGTGCCAGCGCTTCCGATCAGGTGCAGGCCAAGGTGCAGCAGTTCGCTCATGCGGTGGCCAACCGCGACGTGACGACGCTCTGTCAGGACATCCTCGCCCCGTCTCTGGTCGCTCATCTCACGGCCGCCGGGATCAGCTGCACGGCGGCCATGGAAACGTTCGTGCAGACCGTCCAGGATCCGACGCTCAGCGTCTCCCGGGTCAAGGTGAGCGGCAAGACCGCTTCTGCGGTAGTACTGACGACGGCAAAGGGCCAGCGGGCTTCGCTGGCGACGATTCAGCTGATCGACACCAAAACGGGGTGGCGGCTGGTCTCGCTGGCCTCACCGACGTAGGCGGGTCCGGGGTGGCGTGGGTCCGGGGTGGCGTGGGTCCGGGAGCACGGCCCGGCGCAGGGGTGGCGCGTCTAGGGTGCGGATTCCGCTACCTAGATACGCCAGGCCCCCCCGGAGTGGGGGCGCACAGGGTTCCGGGAGTCAGTCCTCGAGCTCGCCGGCCAACAGCCCGAAGGCCACCATGTCCTGGCGTTCGTAGGTCGCCCGCATGTAGGAGCGCAGGACCGCCTCCCGCTGAAAGCCCACGCGCTCGGCGACGTGCTGGGAGGCCGGATTGCCGGTAGCAGCCATCAGGTCGATGCGCTCGAGGCCGAGCGCGGCGAAGGCCCAGGCGCAGATCAGGCGCAGCGCTCGGGTGGCGTGACCATGGCCGCGGGCCTCGCGCGCGAGCCAGTAGCCGACCTCGGCGCGGGAGTGGCGCCAGGCGAAGTGCACGAGCGAGATCGATCCCAGCAGGTGACCGTCGTCGGAGGCGACGACGGCGAAGGGCGCGGTGAGCCCCGCGAAGGCGGCGTCGTAGCGCTGGCGCAGATACGCCCTCGCCTCGGGTTCGCCGTAGCGCGGCGGAACCCGGGTCCAGCGCACGATCTCGGGATCCTGGCAGGCGGCCACGAGCCCCTCAACATCGGAGTCCCGCCAGGGGCGCAGCGCGGTCGCGCCCTCGACCAGCGGGTCGGCGGGAAGCACGATCCGTCTGCCCGCACGGCCGCTCACGTCCTCGCCCGCTCCTCGAGCCCTCGCTCCAGGGTGGCCACGTCAAGGTCTGGGGGCTGACCTGACAGCCATCGCTCGGCCTCGCGGCGGCCACCGAGGGCGCGCAGGCCGCGGTCTCCGTGCTCGGCGAGGAAGTCTGCGAGAGCGTGCATCCGGCGGCTGCGGGCGCGGCGGGCGGGCAGATCGAGCGATGCCTGGTGGGCATCGAGCGCGTCCACGAGGTCATCGATTCCGGTCGGCGGCGAGACCGAGGAGACGGCCACGACCGCGGTCGGTGGGGACCCCAGCGACAGCAGCGCCGCCTGGAGATCCGATAGCGCGCGCGTGGCCACCTGGCCGAGGTCGGCCTTGGTGACCACCAGGACATCGGGGATCTCCATGATCCCGGACTTCAGGAACTGCAGGACATCGCCGGACCCGGGCTGCACCACGACGGCGACCGCATCGGCGACATCGGCGACCTCGGTCTCGGACTGGCCCACACCCACGGTTTCGATGACCACGACGTCAAAGGCGACGGCGAGCGCCGTGGCCGCCGCGCGGGTCGCCGGGGCCAGGCCACCGAGACGGTCCCCGGCGGCCGTGGAGCGGATGAACACCGCCTGGTCGGCGGGATCGCGCTCGATGCGCGCGCGGTCGCCGAGCAGCGAACCCCCGGAGCGGCGCGAGCTCGGATCTACAGCGAGGACCGCCACCGAGCGCCCCAGCGAGCGCCAGCGCGCCACCAGGCGCGAAAGCAGGGAGG
>JBAPXO010000906.1:0-1621 GCA_049284255.1 Solirubrobacteraceae bacterium
GAACGGGTAGCCGTGACCGGCTCCGAGCCTCCGGCCGTGGCCGACCCGGTCCCGGCCGACTCGCTCCCGAAGGACCCGGGGGCGGCTCGTAACACGCTCCTGCAGCTCGCCAGCCAGCTCGGCTCGGCGGTGTTCACCGCTGGGCTCACTCTCTACCTGGTGCGTGCCCTCGGGGCATCGAACTACGGCATCTACGCGCTCGCGGTCAGCCTGGGCGCGCTGATGCTTTTTCCGGCGGGCCTCGGCCTTCCGCTGGCGATCGGCCGCTTCATCGCCGACCACTGGGGCAACGCCGGCCAGATCCGCGCGATCTTCAGGGTGGGGCTGAGGATGCAGCTGATATCGGGGGTCGTGTTCGGCCTTGGGCTGTTCGCGGCCTCCGGGTTGGTGGCCGATGCCTATGGGGAGCCCGGTCTGGGATGGCCGTTGCGGTGGGTGGCCCTATCGGTGATCGGCCAGGCTCTGTTCGCCTTTCTGGCCTCGGCCGGCGCATCGGTGCGGCGTCTGTCGGTCAGCCTGTGGATGAGCATCATCGAGAGCGTGGCCGAAACCTCGACGGCCATCGTCCTGGTGGTGGCGGGAGCGGGCGCGGCGGGCGCGGCGGCCGGCAAGGCCTTCGGCTATACCGTGGCCACGGTGGCCGGACTGTTCTTGACGGTCCGGCTGCTGGGTGGCAGGCGCCGCGGCGAGAGGGTCCGGCTGCCGATCAGCCTCGGCGCGATCAGCAGATACGCGGGCGCGATGTTCGTCGTCGACGTCACCTGGAGCGCGATATCGCAGGTCGACGTCCTGCTCATCGGCGCGGTGCTGACCACGGCCGACGTCGGGAGCTTCGGCGCCGTCCTCCGGGTCCTCACGGTTCTCGGCTACCTCGGGACCGCGGTCGCCTCCGGGGTGGCGCCGCGCCTGTCGCTGGCGGGAGGCAAGCCCGATGCCCGGCCGCTCGAAGACGGAATCCGCTATCTGGTCATCGTGCAGGGCCTGGCCATCGCGCCGATGATCGTGTGGGCGACGCCGATCACGCATCTGCTGCTCGGAGACGGATACCGCGCCTCGGCTCAGATCATGCGGGCGCTGACGCCCTACTACTTCATCAGCGCCCCGGCCGCCCTGATCACACTGGCGGTCACCTACCTGGGTGAGGCACGGCGCCGTGTGGTCGTCATGCTCGCCACCCTGGCGTTCGGGCTTGTCGCCACCTACGTGCTCCTGGAGGTGATGGGCGTGGTCGGCGCCGCCGTCGCCGATGACCTGATGCTCTGGGCCTACGTCGGCGCGCACCTGTGGATCTGCGCCGACCTCATCACCCTCGATCTCGCACGACTGGCCTGGTCGCTGCTGCGGACGGTCCTCGCGGCGGGAGCCATGGCGCTCGTGCTGCTCGTGATCGGGACGCGACAACTCTCGCTCGCGCAGTGGCTGGTGGGCGCGCTGGGCGGTACCGCGGCCTTCGCGGCCGGGCTGCTTGTCACCCGCGAGCTCTCGCTCGCCGAGATCCGGAACGTCGCCACCAGGTTGCGCGCCGGGGCGCTCGGGGCTCGGTGAAACGGATCTTGCCTTAGAGCTCGGAGTGCCGGGGCGCGCCGTCGGCTGAGCGCACGGCCACGACGTCGTGCAGGAG
>JBAPXO010000907.1:0-3923 GCA_049284255.1 Solirubrobacteraceae bacterium
GGCGGGGCGAGCTCTGGGGCTTCTGGCACGCCCACATCGGCTGGGTCTTCAGTGACATGGAGGTCGCCGATGAGCGGCGCTACGCCAAGGATCTCGTCTCTGACCCCTGGATTCGCTTCGTCGACAAGACGTTCGTGCTCTGGGTGGTGCTGGGTCTGGCCGCCGCCTTCGGGCTTGGGGTGGCCCTTACGGGAACCGTCACCGGCGGGCTGACGGCGCTGCTGTGGGGCGGCGCGGCGCGGATCTTCTTCGTGCACCACGCGACCTTCAGCATCAACTCGGTGTGCCACTACTTCGGTCGGGCCGACTACGACACCGGCGACGAGTCGCGCAACGTCTTCTGGCTGGCGATACCGACCTGGGGGGAGGCCTGGCACAACAACCACCACGCCTTCCCGACCTCATATCGTCACGGCCTGCGACGCTGGCAGATCGATCCCTCGGCGGGGATCATCCGGATGCTCGAGATGACCGGCTTGGCCTGGGACGTCGTGCGGGTGGACCCCGCGCGGCAAAAACGCAAGTTGCTCGACGGCCAGCAGGCCTAGACCTACCCTTTCAGCCTTGGCGTTCTCGAACACGGCACCGCTGCGTCGCGAATTGGCGACCGCCCTGCCCACCCGTCCGTTTGCGATCCGCTTCTGGGACGGCAGCGTCGTCGCAGCCACCGAGCCGGACGCGCCGACGTTCAGCATTCTCTCGCCGCAGGCGCTCGCCCACGTGATCCGGGCCCCCGGGGAGCTCGGGCTTGGGCGTGCCTATGTACTTGGGCTGATCGACGTCGACGACATCGAGGGGGCACTGGGGGTGGTCGACGGCTTCGAGCCCCCATCGCTGTCAGCGGGGCAGATCGCCCGGCTTGGTGGCGCCGTGCTTCGCGCCTGCGGTTTGGTCAGGCCGCCGCGCCGACCATCCTCGGAGCTGCGGCTCACCGGGGAGCGCCACACGATCGGCCGTGATCGCCGCGCCGTCAGCTACCACTACGACGCCGGCAACGAGTTCTTCGCGCTGTTTCTCGACCCCTCGATGACTTACAGCTGCGCGTACTTCCGGGAAGGCGCCGAGACGCTCGCCGACGCCCAGCAGGCCAAGCTCGGGCTCGTATGTCGCAAGCTCGGGCTGCAGGCGGGGGAGCGGGTACTCGACGTGGGTTGCGGTTGGGGAAGCTTCGCGATCCACGCTGCTCAGAACTACGGCGTCCGCGTGCTCGGCGTAACCATCTCCGAGGAGCAGGTCAAGCTCGGGCGCCGCCGGGTCCAGGAGGCCGGGCTGAGCGACCTCGTCGAGCTTCGGCTCGCCGACTACCGCGAGCTCGCCGGCGAGCAGTTTGACGCGATCTCGAGCATCGGCATGGTCGAGCACGTGGGGGAGGAGCGCATCGACCTCTATATGCGAACCCTCGCCGGCCTGCTGCGTCCCGGTGGGCGGCTTCTCAACCACGGCATCGCCAAGCTGATGGACTTCGACACCAAGGACGAGGGCGCGTTCTCCGAGCGCTTCGTCTTCCCGGACGGAGTCCCGCTTCCCCTCTCGCGAATCGAGCTGGCGATGGAGCGCACCGGGCTCGTCACGCGCCATGTCGAGGGAATCCCCGAGGATTACGCCGAGACCCTGCGCTACTGGATACAGAGCTTCGAGCAGCGCTACGACGAGGCCGTGCACGTGGCCGGCATCGAGCGGGCGCGTGTCTGGCGCGTCTACCTGCGCGCGGCGCGCCAGGGCTTCCTCACCGGGTGGGCGTCGGTCTACCAGGTGCTGGCGCACAAGCCCGCCTGAGCTGGCGCACAAGCCCGCCTGAGCACCGGCCCGCCGCCTGAGCATCGGCGGGGAGCCCGGCTGGTCAGACGGCGCCGGCGAGGACCGGCGCCCTGAGAGATCAGGTGGCGGCGGTCGCGGTGTCGGGTGCCGGAGCGGTCTGCTCGGGCTCGGGTGCGGGCGCCGGGGCGGCCTCGGCGACGGCGTGCGCGCCGGCCGCTCCGAGGGCTCCGAGCAGCAGCGCCACCAGCGCCCAGCCGGGGCCGTGCATGGTGCTACCCCGGGCGTCGTCGATCGACGGGCTCCCTGGCCCGGTCTCGGCGAGCGCCAGCGCGACCGCGATCAGCACCAGGTTGTACTCATAGCCCTGGTCGCTGACCCATGGCCCGTTCTTAAGGTGAACGCGGTTTATGGCCGTCAGCATCGTCGCGATCAGGACCGATGAGGCGAGCGGGGTGGCGGCGCCCAAGACGAGCAGCGCTCCTCCCCCGGCTTCGGCACCGCCGGCGGCGAGGGCATGCTGCTTGCCGGGGCGCAGCCCGAGGTTCTCGAAGAACTGACCCGTGGCGTCCGGCCCGTGGCCGCCGAACCAGCCAAACAGCTTCTGGGTCCCGTGGCCGAAGAAGTAGCCACCCACAACTACGCGGAGAATGAGGCGTCCAATTTTCATGCGCCAACCCTAGCAAAACTGTTGCGTACGCAACGAACGAATGCAGTTGCCGAGGTAGTGCAGGGGCAGACCCTCGGTAGCCGAGTTCGGTGCTTAGGCGGTGTGCGATCCGGCTCTCCGGGCGCCCGTGAGGGCGCGGCAAATGCCCCTTGGACGCCTGGCGCGCTCAGGTATCGTCCGCCTCCGAGAGGCAACTGAAAGAGGGAGACGGAATGAGCACCGCAAACGTGCGCCTGAACGTAAATGGCGTCGACCACGAGCTCGAAGTCGAGCCGCGCCTGCTCTTGGTCCACGCCCTGCGTGACCAGCTCGGACTGACGGGCACGCACGTCGGGTGCGATACCTCTAACTGCGGCGCCTGCACCGTTCATCTCGACGGTCAGGCGGTCAAGTCGTGCACGGTCCTCGCCGTCCAGGCGGAAGGGTCGGAGGTAACCACGATCGAGGGAATCGGCACCGAGGGTGATCTGCATCCGATGCAGGAGGCCTTCTGGAACAACCACGGCCTGCAATGCGGCTACTGCACCCCCGGCATGATCATGGCCAGCGTCGCGCTGCTGAGCGAGAACCCCGATCCCTCCGAGTCCGAGGTCAGGCAGGCGCTGGAGGGCAACCTCTGCCGCTGTACCGGCTATCACAACATCGTCAAGGCGGTCCTCGACGCCGCCGGGAAGAGCTCGTCTGAGGTGGTGACGGCGTGAGCATCACTGAGCACGCCCCCTCGGGACCCCACGTCGGCCGCGAGCTGCGGCGCAAGGAGGACCCCCGCCTCATCACCGGGCGCGCCCGCTACGTCGACGACATCTCGTTGCCCGGCCAGTTGTGGGCCGCGCTTGTCCGCTCGCCTGAGGCGCACGCCAAGGTCGTCTCGATCGACACCTCAGCGGCGGCCGCACGCGCCGGAATCCACGCTGTCTTCACCGGTGAGGACATGTCCGATCTCGGCGGCCCGCTTCCGATGGCCTGGGCGCCGCCCGGCGTGGAGGTCAACAACCCTGACCACTGGCCGCTCGCCCGCGGCACCGTCAAGCACGTCGGCGATCCGGTGGCCGTGGTCATCGGGGAGGATCGCTACGCCGTCAACGACGCCGCCGAGGACGTGATCGTCGAGTACGAGTCGCTGCCGGTGATCGTCGATCCCGAGGCCGCCGTAACTGGTGCGCCGTTCGTGCACGAGCAGTTCGGAACCAACAAGGTCCACGAGTGGACGCTGGCCGGCGGCGATGTCGAGGCGGGCTTCGCCGAAGCGGATGTGATCGTCGAGCGCCGAGTCGTCAACCACCGCATCGCCGGCGCGCCGATCGAGTGCCGAGGCGTGCTCGCGGACTACCGAGCCGGGTCGCTGACCCTGTACTCAGCGACGCAGGTGCCCCATTTCGTGCGTCTGTTCATGGCGCTTCTACTGGGGCTCGGCGAAGATCACGTGCGCGTCGTCGCGCCCGAGGTCGGCGGCGGCTTCGGCCAGAAGCTCCAGGTCTACGGCGAGGAGCTGCTGGCC
>JBAPXO010000908.1:0-2533 GCA_049284255.1 Solirubrobacteraceae bacterium
CGGCCGAGGGGACAACGAGCAACGGCGTCTGCTCACGCTGAGCGGAGAAGTCCATCTCGACCTCCGTCCCTCCGCCCGCACGAGGTCGGAAGCTCGCAGCTTCGGTCAGCGCCCGGATCACCGACACGCCGATGCCATGCGTCGGGTCAGGCGACGCCTCCGGGAGACCGATCCCCTCGTCCTCGACGGTGACCCGGACCCGCTCGTCGTCGACAAACAGGCAAACCTCCATCGGACCGGCCTCGCCTCCGTAGGCGTGCAGGACGACGTTGTTGCAGGCCTCGCTCACGGCGGTCTTGAGGTCGTCGAGCAACTCCGGGTCGATCGCAAGCAGTTCAGCCACGCCACCGAGCATCCCTCGCACGATCGTGAGGGTCTGAGGTCTGCTCTCAAGTTGCAGACGCACGGTTGGGGCTTCGGTGATCACCTGCGCTGTCACGAAATGCCCGACCTCATCCCCGGCTAAACCAGCTGCCGGAATTACGGCGCGTACTCAGCCGCGCGGTGAACCAGACTCTGTCAACTCGGTGAGGCGCGTGGTGGCGCGCCTCAGGATGCGTGAGACCTGCATCTGGGAGACGCCAACCTGCTCCGCGATCTGCGTCTGAGTGAGGTCATGACCAAAACGAAGCAGCAGGACCTGGCGCTCGCGAACCGACAGCTGCTTGGCGGCCACCTCGACGGTGACCCGGTCGTCGGCGAGCCTGAGGCTCGGATCCTCGCTTCCGAACGATTCCACCACGGTCCCACTCTCCCCGTCGCCGTCATCGAACGGGGCGTCCAAGGACGAGGCGTGGTGGGCCCGGGCCGTCTCCAGAGCGTCGAGCACGTCCTCGATGCTGAACTCGAGGTACTCGGCCAACTCGGCCACGGTCGGGACGCGGCCCGCCCGCGCATTGAGCGTCTGCTGAGCCTCCTCGACCTTGACGGCTCGCTCTTGCGCGCCGCGCGGCACGTGGACGGCCCAGCCGAGGTCCCGGAAGTAGCGCTTGAGCTCTCCGAGGATCGTCGGAACGGCAAACGACGAGAACGCCGTGCCCCGCCCGGTGTCGAAGCGATCGATCGCCTTGACGAGGCCCAGGCTGGCGACCTGCAGCAGGTCCTCAAAAGGCTCGCGCGCACCGCTGTAGCGACGCGCGAGCTTGCGCGCGAGGGGAAGGAAGCGCTGCACCAGCTCCGCGCGAGCCTGCTCATCGCCGTGGCGCTGCCACCTGTGGAAGAGAAGGTCGGTATCGGCGCGTGCGGCCGCGCTCGCGGGTCCGTCGTGCAGGTGCTTCAAGGTGCCCTCCCTCTCGCCGACTGCGCTCATCTCGGTCTCAGTACCCCGCTTCGGGCGACTTGAACCAAATGGTTAAAAGGCGCCTCCCCGGTGGTTTCTCACACATTTCTGATCTTTTCCACACGAAACTCCCAGGTTGAGGTAGGAGCATCTGAACCGTGTCTGAGGGAATCGAGCGACTGCGAGTGCTCGTGGTCGACGACGAGCCCAGCATTGTCGACGTCGTCGCGATGGCACTCCGACATCACGGCTATGACGTGGCCTGTGCGGACACGGGCGCCCAAGCCTTGACCGAGGTCCGGGAATGGCGCCCCCACGCGATGGTGCTCGACGTGATGTTGCCCGACATGGAGGGCTTCGAGGTGGCGCGGCGCCTGTCGGCCGAGCGCTCTCCGGTCCCGATCCTGTTCCTGAGCGCCCGCGACAACACGTCGGACAAGATCCGCGGGCTCACCACCGGCGGCGACGACTACGTCACCAAGCCCTTCAGCCTCGAGGAGCTCCTTGCCCGACTGCGCAACATCCTGCGCCGCAGCCGTAGTTTCGAGGACCCTTCGAGTCGGCTCACCTTCTCGGACTTGGAGATCGACGAGGACACCCGAGAGGTCTCCCGCGGCGGGCATCCCATCGAGCTCACGGCCACCGAATATCGGCTGCTGCGCTACCTGCTGCTCAACCCCCGCCGGGTGCTGTCTCGCGCCCAACTCCTCGACCATGTCTGGAGCTATGACTTCGGCGGCGACGCCCGCGTGCTCGAGACCTACATCAGCTACCTGCGCAAGAAGATCGACGTACACGGCCCGCCCTTGCTGCACACCATCCGCGGGGTCGGCTACGTGCTCCGCCTACCGAGGGATTGAGTGTGCTGTCTCTCCGCGCCCGGCTGCTGCTCGGCATGGTCGTCCTGGTCGCCACCGGACTCGCCGTGGCCGCCTTCGTCACCTATGAGGAGCAGCGGTCGTTCCTGCTCAACCGAGTCGATCAGCAGGTCGAGTCCGCGCTGGTGCCGATCTCCTTCCAGCTGCGCCTGGATGGCAACACCGGCGCCGCAGGCGCTCGCCGCGGCGGCTTCGGCGGCCGGACCGGCGGCGCCCCCTTCCTGCGGGCACGTCCGCCCGGTCTAGGCCCGGCGGCGGTGCTCCCGCCGGGCACGTTCGGAGAGCTCTTGGATCCCCAGGGCCATGTCATCCGGCAGCGAACCTTCAGCTACGGAGAGACGACGACGACCCCGACGCTTCCCGCTCACCCCCCGGT
>JBAPXO010000909.1:0-2226 GCA_049284255.1 Solirubrobacteraceae bacterium
GTTCAGCGTCCGTACGGTCAGCGCGCCCTTCGCCGTCTGGCTCGAGGTCAGTGAGAACCTGATTGAGCGGGCGAACTCCGAGAGGTGAGTCACCAACCGGCGGAGGTCTGGGCCCGCCTTGAGACCGGAGCCGCTGGCCCCGGTGCTCTTGCCTCCGTTGCCCGCTCCACCTCCGCCGCCCGTGCCGGCGCCACTCGTCCCGGTGCCTGGGGCCGAACCGGCGCCGGCGGCGGCGAGCGCTGCCAGGTGGTCGTGGAGGACTGTCCCGTTCGGAGCGGCAGGTGTCCCGTTGTAGTCGTCGAGCAGGTAGTACGCGCTGCAGCCGGCGTCGTTCTGCTCCTGCTGGGTGAGCACCCACCAACCCCAGGCCAGATAGCTGACGCCGTGCTGGTCGGCCCAGTTCATGTAGTCCTGGTCAAACGTGGACGGGGTCGAGTTCTGGCACTGGGATTCGTCGAAGTCGTCCTCGTCGAACTCGCCCGTGACGACCGGAACGTTGGCCGCCACAGCGGCGATCGTCGAGTCCCAGCAAGCGGCGTCGTCACAACTTTGGCCCTGGTAGTTGTGGAAGGACGCTGCCTCCTGATCGAGCGGGTCGTCAGGGGCGTGATCAACCCACCCCGAAAGATCATTGGCGTAGTTGAGGCCACCGACCACGACCGGCTGGGTGGCGCCGGCCTGTCGGATCGCGGTGACGAGGGCCTGCATGCCGACCGCCGTGTAAGTACTCGCCGTGACCTCGTCGGTGTTCTGATAGACGGGGACCGTGCAGCCGCCGTTGTCCCAGCAGTCCCAGCTCACCGGGTAATTGGGCTCGTTTCCCGACCGCGGATCCGCCGGCGAGTACGGCTCGTTGAAGACATCGAACAGGACCCCTGGATCGGCCTTGAACGTCGAGGCAACCGAAGTCCAGAACGCTGCCGAGTGATCGTCGGGCATTGGTTCCTGACCGTTGGCGACTGAGCTGCCCGGGGCGGTCCAGTGCAGGTCGAGGATCGCATACACCCCGTCGGCGTTGAGGTCGGCGACGTACTGCTCGACGGCCTGCTGGTAACCCGTCTGGGTCAGAGGAGGGTTGGCGCCCTCCGAGCTGTTGGGCTGGCCGTTGATGCCCAGCCAGCAGTCCTCGTTGAGCGGCACCCGGACCGCGTTGGCGTGCCACGACGCAATCGCGGCCGCATCGACCGCGTCCATGTGGCCGTCGTCGTACCCGAAGCCGTCGACGCAGCCGTACTCGAAGCTCGGGTGATTGACGCCAAGCAGGCGCACGGGCTGACCGGCGCCGTCGATGAACTGGTTGCCCTTGACCGAGATCGACAGCGGGACGTCCGCGCCGGCTGAGGCCACTCCCAACGTGGAGAGCGTGGCAAGGATTGCCAGCGCGTACAGCAGCCGTCGCAAGCAAGGAATGAGTGCCAGTCCAATCGCCCGTGAGCGACCGTACAGAGCGAGCAGGCACGGGTCAACGCCTAGTCACCATGGCCGCTGGCGACAGTCTCAAGCCAAATGAGTGATTCCATGTCGAGAACCGCCGGCTGGCTCCGCTCACAGATAGAGGCCCGCCCACCCTCGATAGGGGCGGCCCACGACACGAGGAGACCACAATGCCGAAGTACCTGCTTCTCAAGCACTATGGCGGCGGCCCGGAGCCGCACCATCCCTTCCCGCCGCTGGACCAGTGGGCGCCCGAGGACCTGGAGGCGCACATGGCCTTCCAGAGGCACGTCAGCGAGCTGCTGCAGGAGAGCGGCGAGTACGTCGGCGCGGAGGCGCTCACGCCGGCGCGCACCTGGGTGCGCTATGGCGGTCCGGACGCCGCGCCCGTCACCACCGACGGCCCGCACCCCGAGACCAGCGACCTGATCGCGGGCTGGTACATGATCGACGTCGAGTCCCGCGAGCGCGCGCTCGAGCTCGCCGCGTACGTCTCCTCCGAGCCCGGCCCCCGCGGCGAGCCCTTGTACGAGTGGATTGACGTCCGGGAGATCATGTCCGGGGCGCCGTCGGAGGACTGATCCGGCGTGATCGACGGGCAGACGCAACAGTTGGACGAGGGCGCCCTGCGCGTCTTCGTCCCTCAGGTGCTGGCGGGCCTCGTCCGGCGAGGCGAGGACTTCGATGCCGCAGAAGACGCGCTCCAGGAGGCGCTGCTGGAGGCGCTCCGGGTGTGGCCCGAGCACGCGCCGCGCGACCCGCGGGCGTGGCTGGCGACGGTCGCCACGCGGC
>JBAPXO010000910.1:0-2231 GCA_049284255.1 Solirubrobacteraceae bacterium
GCACCGCGCCGGCCGGACCTTCGACCCTGTAGACCGGACCGGGGGTGCCGGTTTCATGACAGAGACGTTGACCGTGATCGAGCCCGCCACCGAGGCGGTGCTCGAGGTGCTGCCGCGCGCCGGCGCCGAGGACGTCGACCGCGCGGTCGACCGTGCGCGGCGGGCCTTCCCGGGGTGGCGAGCGGTCTCGCCCGCCGATCGGGCGCTCCTGTTGCGGCGGCTGTCTGACGCTGTCGGGGCGCACCGGGAGGAGCTGGCGGTCCTGGAGGCGCGCAACGCCGGCAAGCCGATCGCCGACGCCCGCGGCGAGATGGACATGGTCGCGCAGGTCTTCGCCTACTACGCCGGCGCGCCCGAGCGCCTGCTTGGCGACACGATCCCGGTCAGCGGCGGCCAGGCGTGGACGGTGCGCGAGCCGCTGGGCGTGGTCGGGCTGATCGTGCCGTGGAACTTCCCGCTGACGATCGCGTCCTGGAAGCTCGGACCGGCGCTCGCGGCCGGCAACACCGTGGTGTTGAAGCCGGCCGAGCTTACGCCCCTGACCGCGCTGCGCTTCGAAGCCCTGGCGCTCGAGGCCGGGCTCCCCTCCGGGGTCTTCAACGTGGTGGCCGGCCCCGGCTCGACCTGTGGGGCGCGCCTGGTCGCCCACCCCGACGTCGCCAAGATCGCCTTCACGGGCTCGACCTCGGTCGGCCGCTCGATCGCCGCCGGGGCCGCGGACACCCTCAAGCGGGTGACGCTCGAGCTCGGGGGCAAATCCCCCAACCTCGTGTTCGCCGACGCCGATCTGGAGGCGGCCGCGGCCGCGGCTCCGAGCGCCGTGTTCGGCAACGCCGGCCAGGACTGCTGCGCGCGTTCGCGGATCCTCGTCCAGGACTCGGCGCTCGACGACTTCATGGGTGCGCTCGAGGGGGCGGTCAAGGGGATGCGCGTGGGCGACCCCCTCGACGAGTCGATGGAGATGGGGCCGCTGATCTCCGCCGACCAGCGCGAGACGGTGGCCTCGTATGTGGACGATTCGGCTCACAGCCCGCCGGTGGCGATTCGAGGCAGCGCGCCCGACGGTCCCGGATTCTGGTTTGCGCCCACCGTGCTGTGCCCGGCTTCGCCGGATGATCGGGCGGCGCGCGAGGAGATCTTCGGACCGGTGGCCGTGGTGATCCCGTTCACCGACGAGGAGGAGGCGGTTCGCCTGGCCAACGACACCATCTACGGACTGTCGGGCTCGATCTGGTCTGGCGACGGCGGGCGGGCGCTCCGGGTCGCTCGCGCCGTGGAAGCCGGGGTGCTCTCGATCAACTCCAACACTTCGGTGCGCGTGGCCACGCCGTTCGGCGGCTTCAAGCAGTCGGGCTACGGACGCGAGCTCGGCCCCCATGCCCTCGACGCCTACACCGAGGTCAAGTCGATCTTCTACGCGACCCCAGACGCATGAGACTGGCCGGGAAGGTCTGCGTGATCACGGGGGCGGCCGGGGGGATCGGCAGCGCGACCGCAGCGATATTCGCGCGCGAGGGCGCGGTGGTGGTGGGCGTCGACCTCCTGGAGCACGACGTCGGCGAGCTGTGTCTGAGCGCCGACCTAACAGTGGAGGGCGGCGTCGCCGAGATCTATCAGCGGGTGCGCTCGGAGCTCGGACGGATCGATGTGCTCTTCAACAACGCCGGCATCTCGCCCGTCGAGGACGCCTCGGCGCTCGAGACCGAGCTCGAGGTCTGGGAGCGCGTGCAATCGACGAACCTGCGCAGCGTATTTCTGTGCTGCAAGCACGGCATCCCGCACCTGCTCGAGAGCGGCGGCGGTTCGGTGATCAACACCGCGTCGTTCGTCTCGGTGATGGGCTCGGCGACCTCGCAGATCTCCTACACCGCCTCGAAGGGAGGCGTGCTCGCGCTCTCCCGGGAGCTCGGCGTCGAGTTCGCCAAACGCGGCGTGCGCGTGAACGCGCTGTGCCCCGGCCCGGTCGACACGCCGCTGCTGCGCGAGCTCTACGCGTCTGATCCCGTCGAAGCCCAGCGGCGGATGGTGCACGTCCCCATGGGCCGCTTCGCGCACGCCGACGAGATCGCCAACGCGGTGCTGTTCCTGGCCTCAGACGAATCCTCGTATGTCAACGCCACCACGTTTCTCGTGGACGGCGGCCTCAGCGGGGCGTACACGACCGCGCTCTGAGGGACCAAAACGAGAAAAGTCGCCTTCAAGATCGTCAAATAGCGCCGCTTGCCTCATAC
>JBAPXO010000911.1:0-5805 GCA_049284255.1 Solirubrobacteraceae bacterium
TGGTGATGTCGAGCGCGACCGTGCCGTCGGGGAACCCGCGGCCCTCGTTGATCTCGGTCTGCTCGGCGCGGGAGACCACGTCACGGGAGGCGAGCTCCATCTTGTTGGGGGCGTACTTCTCCATGAATCGGTCGCCATCGGCGTTCAGCAGCCAGGCGCCCTCGCCACGCGCGCCCTCGGTGATCAGCAGACCGTTGCCGGCCAGCGTGGTGGGGTGGTACTGGACCATCTCCATGTCCATCAGCTTGGCGCCGATCCGGTAGGCCTGGGCGATCCCGTCGCCGGTGACGATCAGGCCGTTGGTGGTGGGCCGGTAAGCCTGTCCGGCGCCCCCGTTGGCGAGGATGGTGTTCTTGGCGTTGAAGACCTCCAGCCGGCCGTCGCGCAGGTTGCGGCAGACTGCCCCGACGCAGCGTCCGTCATCGTCCTGGAGCAGGTCAGTGCCGAACCATTCCTCGTAACGGTCGACGGTGTCGGAGTGCTTCATCAGCTGCTCGTAGAGCACGTGCAGGATGGCGTGGCCGGTGATGTCGGCGACGTAATAGGTGCGTGCGGCCGAGGCGCCGCCGAAGGCCCGCGTGCCCAGATGGCCGGTCTCGTTGCGGTGGAAGGTGACGCCCGCGTGCTCGAGCCACAGGATCTCGTTCGGAGCCTCTCGGCACATGATCTCCACGGCGTCCTGGTCCGCAAGGTAGTCCGAGCCCTTGATCGTGTCGAAGGCATGGGACTCCCAGGTGTCCTCGGGGTTGAGCGCGGCGTTGATACCACCGGCGGCCGCCACGGAGTGCGAGCGCACGGGATGGACCTTCGAGATGATTGCCACGGTCGCCCCGGTCTGGGCCGCTGCCAGAGCCGCTCGCTGGCCGGCCAGCCCGGCTCCGATGATCAGTACGTCGTGGGAGGGCACTTCTTTTCAATATAAATGAGCGCCTGGCCGGGGGGCCTTGCGCCTATCCGCCGGGGCCATCGTGCCCCCGCCCACCCCTAGGCCGGCGATCCTCCGAACGCCGACTGCAGCGCCCGGCGCACCTGCTCGACGGTAACCACGCCGCGCAGGACCCCCTCGGCATCGACCGCCATCAGAGCCCCGAGGCGTCCCAGCGACTCTGAGGCCAACAGGTCGGTGATCGGTCGATCCTCCTGCACGCGCCAGCTCGAAGCGCCGTCGGACTCGACCACGGCCCCGATCGTCACCCATCCCTCGTTCGCATCCACCGATGCCTGGGCACGCTCCTGGCGGGCGATGCCCTGAAAACGTCCCAGATCGTCGACAACGGGAAACCAGGACCAGCGGTAGCGCAGGAAGTACTCGTCGAGGGCCTGAGAGACCGGTGTGGCAGCGGGGATCGCCACCGGATGGGTGTCCATGATGTCGGCGACCCGGACGCCCTCGATGCGCTCGTTCACCGCGGTTTGCAGGATCGCGCCGCGCGCCGACTGGCCGAGCAGGTAGGCCAGCGCCATCAGCCACAGGCCGCTGAAGGTCGCGTAGAAGATCAACAGCCACAGCCCGACCCCCGCCAGCAGGACCGCGAACCCTTGACCGAGCCGGGCGGCAACCCGCGTGCCCTTCAGCTTGTCGCCGGTCACCCGCCACACCACCGAGCGGGCGATGCGACCGCCGTCGAGCGGGAACGCCGGCACGATGTTGAATGCCAACAGGAGGATGTTCATTGGCAACAGCCAGCTCAGCGACAACAGGACCGGCGTGATCTGGATGTCGGAGTCAAGAGCGATCGCGTGCAGTAGCCGATGGGGACCGACGATCGCCAGATCGAGGGCCAGACAGACGAGAATCACTCCCACGGTCGCCAGGGGACCCGCGACCGCGATCTTGAAGTCCTCGCCGGGGGTGGCGGCGTCACGGGTCATCTTTGTCAATCCACCGAACAGGAACAGATCGATCTGCTTGACCTCGATGCCCTGCCGGCGGGCGACCAGCGCGTGGCCGAGCTCGTGCACGATCAGGGACGCGAACAGCAGCAATACGCTCACGACAGTCGTCAGATAGGCGACCCAGTCCGAGCTGTGCAGGGTGTCGCGAAACGGTCCTGAGAGGATGATGATCAGCAGGAACAGGACCAGGAACCAGCTCGCATCCACTCCGATCCGGAACCCGAAGATGTCGAACAGCTTGATCGAGGTCGACCTTCGGAACATGGTGCAATGGTCGCATAGGTCCGAGATGGCGCAAACCACGTGCGGAGGTGCCGGTTGAGTAACCGACTAGGGGTTCTAAAGGATCGGCTGGGACAGGTCGCCGACATCGACCACGCCTCGGAGCTGGCGCAGTGGGATCAGATGACGAAGATGCCTCCGCGCGGCGCAGGCGCTCGCGCCGAGGCGCTGGCCACACTCAGCCGGATCGGCCACGAGCTGTTCGTCGACGATGAGACCGGCCGGCTGCTCGACGCCGCCGAGCGCGAGCTCGACGGCTCAGACCCCGACGGGGACGACGCGCGGCTGATCGCGCTCACCCGCCGGCAGTGGGAGAAGGCGCGGCGCGTGCCTGCTGATCTTGCGGCAGAGCTGACGCGCGCGTCCTCGGTCGGACAGGAGGCGTGGGCCGCGGCCCGGGCAGCGTCGGACTTCGCGGGTTACATGCCGTACCTGGAGCACAACATCGAGCTGGCGCGGCGCTACGTGGAGTGCCAGTCGGGCGTGCCGGGTTATGACTGCGCCTACGACGTGCTGCTTGACGACTACGAGCCTCAGATGCGCAGCGCCGCGGTGACGATGCTCTTCGCCGAGCTCAAGACCGAGTTGCTGCGCATAATCGGCGCCGTCCGCGCCTCGGGCGTGCAGCCCGACGATCGACCGTTGCACGCCACCTTCCCGGTCACCGGCCAGCGCGCGCTCATCGGCGAGGTGGTTGACATGATGGGGTTCGATCCTCAGGGGTGGCGAATCGACGACACCGTGCACCCGTTCGCCTCGCGGATCGGACAGGGAGACGTCCGGATCACCGTGCGCTGGGACGAGCACTTCTTCGCCACCGGGCTGTACAGCGCCATGCACGAGTGCGGGCACGGGCTCTACGACGGCGGTGTCTCCCCGTCCTTGGACCGCACCCCGCTTGGCAGCGTCGCATCGCTCGGGATGCACGAATCCCAGAGCCGGCTATGGGAGAACATGGTCGGACGCGGACGCCCGTTCTCCTCGGTGCTCGCGCCGCGGATCGCAGCACTGGCCGGCGGCGAGCTCGCCCAACTAACCCCCGACGCGCTGTACCGAGCTGTCAACACCATCAAACCGAGCTTCATCCGCATCGAGGCAGACGAGGTCACCTACGGGTTGCACATCATTCTGCGCTTCGAGCTCGAGCAGGCGCTGGTCGAGGGGACTCTGTCGGTGGCCGATCTGCCCGAGGCCTGGAATGCCCGTGTCTCGGAGTACTTCGGGCTGCGGGTCACGGATGACGCCGACGGCGTCCTTCAGGACGTGCACTGGTCCGCGGGTCTGATCGGCTACTTCCCAACCTATGCGCTCGGCAACCTGATCGCCGGAGCGCTCTGGGAACGGGCCCGGTCCGAGCTCGACCTCGACGACCAGCTGGCGGCCGGAGACCTCGGGCCGCTGCGCGACTGGCTCGGCGTGCACGTTCATCGCCATGGCTCCAAGTTCACGACGGCAGAGCTCCTGGCGCGAGAGGTTGGCTCCCCGATGTCGGTCGCACCGTTCGCGCGCTACCTCAGGGCCAAGATCGAGGATGTCTATGGGATCGACCTCGGCGAGTGAGCTGCGCGTATAGCATCGAACAAGGCCGCCCCAGTGGCGGAATCGAAGCGGGTCGCCACGATGGCGGAGCGCGATTGACAGGAAAGTGAGTGATGCCTCAGTGGTAAATGAGAAAGCTGTAAGAGTGGCAGTCACGGGTGCCGCCGGGCAGATTGGATATGCGCTTCTGTTCCGCATCGCCAGTGGCCAGCTCCTCGGTGACGACACCCCGGTGCACCTATCGCTGCTGGAGATCCCCGACGCCGTCAAGGCCGCCGAGGGAACGGCTATGGAGCTCGACGACTGCGCCTTCCCGATGCTCGCCGGAGTCGACATCTACGACGACCCCAACCAGGCATTCGACGGCGTCAACATCGCGTTGCTCGTCGGGGCTCGGCCACGGAGCAAGGGCATGGAGCGAAGCGATCTGCTCGAGGCCAACGGTGGCATTTTCAAGCCTCAGGGACAGGCGCTCAACGATCATGCCGCCTCCGATCTGAAGGTGCTCGTGGTGGGGAATCCTGCCAACACCAACTGTCTCATTGCCCAGTCAAATGCGCCCGATATCCCGCGCGAGCGCTTCACGGCAATGATGCGCCTCGATCACAATCGAGCGATCGCCCAAGTCGCCGGCAAAACCGGCGCCCAGGTCAGTGAAGTAACCAACATGACGATCTGGGGCAACCACTCGGCCACTCAGTACCCGGATGTGTTCCACGCCAAGGTCAAGGGAGAGAACGCCGCGCAGGCCATCGGCGACCAGGAGTGGATCGAGAACGATTTCATCCCCACCGTGCAGAAGCGGGGCGCCGCGATCATCGAGGCCCGCGGCGCGTCGAGCGCGGCTTCGGCGGCCAATGCCGCCGTCGACCACATCCACGACTGGGTACTCGGCACCCGTGAGGGAGACTGGGTGTCGATGGCGATCCCGTCAACCGGCTCCTACGGGATCGAGGAGGGGATCTTCTGCGGCCACCCGGTGACCTGTTCGGGTGGCGAGTACAAGATCGTCGAGGGGCTCGATCTCGACGACTTCTCACGCTCACGCGTCGACGCGACGGTCAAGGAACTCGGCGAGGAGCGTGAAGCCGTCAAGCAGTTGGGGCTGACCTAGAGCAGTCTGACTGGCTCGAGGAGCTCGCCGGCTCTGGCCGGCGAGCGATCCAGCCGCCGCGATCTGCACTTCTCGATCGCGGCGGCGATGCGATGGGCCGCTGGCGCTGGCGCTACGCCGACGCGCCGTTGGCGGGGTGCCACCCCTGACCCTCGCGCTTGATCTGGCCGTCCTGCACGAGCTTGGGCATGACCCGGTAGAGGTAGTTCGGCTCGATCTTGAGAGCCTCGGCGATCTGGGGAATGGTGATTCCCGGCGTGCTCTGGACCAGCGAGAGCGCCTGGTTGGCACGCGTGTTGCCACCGCGACGACCCCGAGGGCGCCCGGCGCGCCGGGCACCGTTACGCCGGCGAGTGGTCGAGCCCGAGGCTCTCGGCGGCCTACCCGGGCCCCTGCGTGCACCGACGAGCGCGGCGCGAGCGGCTTCCAGCTTCTTGACCTCAAGCTGGAGCTCACCCAACCTGCTGTCGATGTCCTTCACAGTACTGTCAACGAAATCTGCCAACTGAAGACCACCTCCGGGACGAACTAGACTTATTCCTACAGACCATACAACGTGTGCAGGCTAAGTCCGGGTGGGTTTACTTACCCTCTAATAAGGTCTTCAGCCGCGACAGTGAGTTGTTGGCCTCCCGTTCGGAGGTCGCGCCCACGATTAGACGGCCCGCGACGTTACCCACACGCCCGCCGGGCGGGTGGAACTCGTTGATGTAATCGAACGTCGTCCGACTGTCCTGCTCGGTCAGCTCGTACCGGATCCTGGCCTTAGAGTGGGCTGGGCCGCCACCCTCCCACTCGGCATGGTTGGGAGCATCGATGGCCACCAACGTCCAATGCACCCGGAAGGTGAAGCCACGCACGCACATCGCCTGCTCCATCGTCGCACCCTTGCGCAACGGAGAGTCAGATACATCAGACACCGACTTATGGATCGTTACCCAGTCGCCGAGCTGCCCGGGATCCATGATCGTCTC
>JBAPXO010000912.1:0-2020 GCA_049284255.1 Solirubrobacteraceae bacterium
GGCTCGGTGGCCATTCACATCATGCGCCTGCTCGACTTCTATGTCTTCGGCCTCAAACCCGGGCCCGGCAACATCGCCATGACCGCTGAGGCCGAGGCGACGATCGAGACCAATACCCGCGCTTGAGCCTCGTCGTCGTCCTCGAGCGCGGCCTGCCGGCGACGCTTCCGGTGGGGGCATCCAGCGCGATCTTCTGCGCGGGTGCGTGCTTTGACACCGACCAGGAGATCGTGGGCCTCGGGCTCGAGGTCGGGGGCGTCCGCCATCCCCCCTCGGCCTTCGGGATGGCTCGGCCTGACCTCGTCGCGGCACATCCCGACTGGCCCGGGCACGCGCTGCGTTGCGGGTTCTGGGGCACGGTCCCCGTCCCGGCGGCGGATGTCCCGGGGCCGGTCGCCGTAGAGATCGCCGTCAGGTTTGCCGACGGAGGCGAGGCCCAAGCCGAGCTCGGGCGCATCGAGGTGGTGGCGCGCGAGCCGCCTCCCGAGACCCCGGCCCGTCCCAAGCGGCCCGAGCGGCCCCAGCGGCCCGAGCGGCCCGAGCAGCCGGACGGGGAGACGATCGCCGTCTGCATGGCCACCTTCGCGCCCGACATGGGGCTCCTGCGCGCGCAGATCGACTCGCTGCGAGCGCAGACCGACCAGGCTTGGATCTGCCTGATCAGCGACGACGCCACGCCACCCGAGCACTACGAGCAGATCGTGGAGCTGATCGGCGATGACGAGCGGTTTGCGATCTCGCGCTCCCCAGAGCGCCAGGGCTTCTATCGAAACTTCGAGCGCGCGCTGGAAATGGTCCCGGCGTCCGCCGCACTCGTGGCGCTCTGCGACCAGGACGACCGCTGGCATGACGACAAGCTGGCCACCCTGCGCGCGGCGCTCGGCGACGCCGTGCTCGTCTACTCAGACCAGCGCTTGGTCGACGCCGCCGGCCGGGTCCTGCGATCGACGATGTGGCGGGGACGCTCCAACAACTACCGCAGCCTCGTCTCGATGCTCGTCGCCAACACGATCACCGGCGCGGCAACGCTGTTCAGGCGCGAGCTGCTCGCGCTCGCCCTCCCCTTCCCCGACACCCCGGGCTTTCAGTTTCACGACACCTGGCTGTCGGTGATCGCGCTCGCCGCCGGCGAGGTGCGTTACGTGGACCGCCCGCTCTATGACTACGTGCAGCACCCGGGAGCGGTGTTCGGCGACGTCACCCATGGCCGGGCGGTAGCTGCCCGGCACGGGATCACCGCCTGGCGCGCCGCGTACTTCTACGGGTACCTGGGGCGCGCCGCCCAGGCGCAGGTCGCGCTCGCGCGCTGCGGCCCGACGATGGCTGAGGACAAGCGACGCGCGCTGGTCCGCTTTTTGGCCTGCGACTCCTCGCTGGCCGCGACGGCGTGGCTTGCGCTGCGCGCCGCGCGGGCCGCGTTCGGGCACACCGAAACGCTCGGCAGCGAGCTCGGGCTGGTCCGGGGGCTGGCGTGGAAGATGGTGGCCACGCTGGCCGCCCGCCACCCCCGCCTGGCGCAGACCCGTCTGGGCGATGCCAGCCCTCCCCCACCCGACGCCTTCTCGCAGGTGCGCCTGCGGCGCTGGCGGTCGCGGCTGTGACCTAGCATCCGGGACCATGACGACGCTTCAGCATTCCCTGCAGAGAGCCGCCTTTGGGCTCGAGGACGACGGCCTGGTGGCCGAGCGCGCGGCCAGCCGCGATCGTGTCCTGCGGGGGCCCAAGGTGATCGACGTCACGGGACTGCACAAGACATTTAGGATCCCCGACAAGCGCCGCGTTCATCCGTTGGGGCGGGTGGAGTACCGGGAGTTGCAAGCCTTGCGTGGGATTGATTTCTCGGTTCACCAGGGGGAGTTCTTCGGGATCGTGGGCCGTAACGGGTCGGGCAAGAGCACGCTCCTAAAAGTCCTGGCCAGCATCTACCGTGCTGACAGCGGACGGATCCAGATCGCTGGGCGTCTCGCCCCGTTTATCGAGCTCGGCGTCGGTTTCAATCCCGAGCTCACCGCCCGGGAGA
>JBAPXO010000913.1:0-2157 GCA_049284255.1 Solirubrobacteraceae bacterium
GGAAAGCAGGTCCCGCTCGGCACCATTCTCGACGCCGCCGTCGAGCACGAGGCGACCGCGATCGGGCTCTCGGCGCTGCTGGTCTCGACCTCCAAGCAGATGCCGGCTGCCGTCGCGGAGCTCCACGAGCGCCGGCTTCCCTTCCCGGTGCTGATCGGTGGCGCCGCCATCAATCGCAACTTCGGACTTCGGATCCTGTACCCCAACGGAACCGAGTCCGACGACGTCTACGAGCCCGGTGTCTTCTACTGCAAGGACGCCTTTGAGGGGCTTGCCAAGATGGATCAGCTCGTCGATCCCGAGGCTCGCGAGGGGCTGGTGGCAAAGACGCGCACCGCGGCCCAGCAGCTGCGCGACCGTCCCGTCGAGACCGACGACAACGCCCCGGCGGTCACCGATGCCTCCGTGCGCAGCGCTGCCCGCACCGACGTCGTGGTGCCCGAACCCCCCTACTGGGGAGTGCGCGAGATCGAGGTCCCGCTGGACGAGGTCTACCGCCACCTCGACACCCATGTGCTCTTCAAGCTGCACTGGGGCGGTCGCGGCGTCAAGGGTGACGAGTGGGCACGCCTGGTCGGAGAGGATTTCCAGCCCCGGCTCGAGCGCATGTGGCGAGAGCAGGACTATCTGCACCCCCGTGCCCTGCTCGGCTACTTCCCGTGCAACTCCGAAGGCAACGAGCTGATCGTCTGGGACCCCGAGGATTTCGATCCCGCCCACCCGCGCGAGCTCCAGCGGCTGGTCTTCCCCCGTCAGCCGCGTCACGATCGCATCTGCCTGGCCGACTTCTACCGACCGGTCGGCTCGGAGATCGACGTCGTAGCCCTCCAGGCCGTGACCGCCGGCGATGAGGTCACCGAGCTCATGGCCTCGCTCGAGGCCGACGGGGAATTCGCCGAGCAGCTCTTCGTCCACGGCTTGGGCGTCCAGACGGCCGAGGGGATGGCGGAATGGCTGCACGCCCGCGCGCGCTCGGAGCTCGGGATCGAAGCCGCTCAGGGCCGGCGCTACTCCTGGGGCTATCCCTCCTGCCCGGAGCAGTCAGAGCTCGAAAAGGTCTTCCCGCTGCTCGACGCGCCGTCGATCGGACTCCGGCTCTCAGACGGCTTCGCCCTGTTGCCCGAGCAGTCCACGCTGGCGATCGTCGCCCACCATCCCCAGGCCATCTACTTCGGGATGAAGTCGGGCAAGCTGCCCAGCAACGACCGCCAAGCGACAGACGAGCTGATCGCCGGCACCGAAAAAGATCCGACCCGCGCGTCTAACCTCACGGATGAGGATCCCTCGGACGCTGGGGAGCCCGCGCTGGCCGGGACCTAGCAGGCGGCTCCGGCGGCCTCAGCCCTTGGCGCCAACCGTCCCGCCGGGGCGTGACGACGTACGGTGCGGCCGAGCCGGCAGCTTGACCGGAGTGGCATGCATGGCGCGCAGCCGGACCTCGCGCCAGGACATCCCCTCCTTGAGCAGCGCCGGAGTGCCCATCAGGATCGCGGTCGTGACCTCGACGGCCTGAAGGATGACTCCGTAGGCCACGCCGGTCCCGAGGCCGACGTGCCAACCGGCATGAAGCACCGCGGCGCAGGCGGCCTGAAAGACGCCGAGGTTGGCCGGGGTAGCCGGCAGCACGGCGGTGATGTTGACCGCGAACAGCACGGCGGCGGCGGCCGCCATACCGGCCTGATGGCTGAGACCGAGGGCGACGAGCAGGACATAGCAAGACAGCCACTGCAGAGCCCAGGCGCCGAACTGGGCCGCCGCGGCGCTCAGGCCGAGCTTCGGGCGCCGGAACACGGCCAGCCCGGCACGCACCCGCGTCATTCCCCGCCGCGCCTGAGCGAGCAGGGAGTGCAGCCGCCCGAACCGATTCCCGGGGACGCCGTGACGCAGGACCACGGGCGCCAGGAGCACCAAGGCCAGCAGAGCTAGGGGGGCGATCGCGGCCACCACCAGGGCGTTCTGATGGCCGTTGAAAAGGTCGACCGAGGAGAACATCACGGCACCGAGCACGGCCAGCGCGACGATGTTGAGCAACGTCTGGGAGACCAGCGTGCCGAGCACCACCGGCAGGTTCTCCCGCGGGCGGCCCGAGCGTCGGGCGACGACCAGGGCACGCGAGGGCTCCCCGAGGCGGGCCGGCAGGGTCGAGGACATCAGGAC
>JBAPXO010000914.1:0-2566 GCA_049284255.1 Solirubrobacteraceae bacterium
GGCGCCGGTGAACACGCCTGGCAGGGCCGCCGGCAGCTCGACGTGCCAGAACGTGCGCAGGCGCGAGGCGTCGAAGGTCCGCATCAGCTTGAGCAGGTCGGGATCGATAGCGGCGAACGCCGCCAGCGTGGTGACGACGATCGAGAAGAACGAGACGAGCGCGATGACCACCAGCTTGGGGAGCAGACCGAATCCGAGCCACAGCACCAGCACGGGCGCGAGCATCGGGATCGGGACGGTCTGGGAGGCGATCAGCAGCGGGTAGACCGACCGGCGCACGGTGACGAAGAAATGCATCACGCTGGCCAGGATCAAGGCGGCGACGGCAGCGAGCAGGATGCCGAGGACGATCTCCTGAGCGGTGACCAGGAAGTTGCTCCACAGCAGGGCACGGTCGTCGTACAGCGACTGGGCGATGGCGTGGGGCGGGGGCAGGATGAGCGGATCGGCGCCCCCGAGATCGACGTAGATCTCCCAGACCCCGAGCAGTGCGAGGATCAGCAGCAAGGCTCGCCAACCGGAGAGCGCACGCCTCATGGCTGGACTCCCAGGGCCTCGAGCACCTGCTCGCGGAGCGCCACGACCTCGGGGTCAGAGCGCCGGCGGGGCCTGTCCTGCGAGATCTGGATCTCGGCAACCGCGCGCCCCGGGCGCGGCGACATCACGACGACCCGGTCGCCGAGGAGCACCGCCTCCTCGACGTCGTGGGTTACGAGCACCACGGTGCGCGATTCGGTGGCCAGGACGTGGGCGAGCCAGCCCTGCATCTCGGCGCGGGTGATGGCGTCCAGAGAGGCAAAGGGCTCATCGAGCGCCAGCACCGGCTTTCCGGCGAGCAGCGAGCGAAGGAAGGCCACGCGCTGGCGCATCCCCCCAGAAAGGGCCGCCGGTCGCGCCTGGGCGAACTCGCTCAGCCCGAAGCGTTGCAGCCAGGGGGCGGCCTGCTGGCGTGCCTGCTCCCGGGAGATCCCGCGGACGCGCAGGGCCAGGGCGGCGTTGTCGATCGCCGACAGCCAGGGCAGGAGGAGGTCGCGCTGGGGCATGAGCGCCGCGGGGGCGCTGGTCACCGTGCCGGCATCGGGCTGCTGGAGCCCGCAGATCAGCTCGAGCAGAGTCGTCTTCCCGCATCCGCTGGGTCCAACGACCGCCACCACGTCGCCGGGATCGGCACGCATCGACAGGCCGGCGAGCGCCGCTACCGGGCCGTGCTTGCCCGAGAACGTTCGACTCACCAGCTCGACGCGTACTCCGGCTGGGCGGGCGCGATCTCGATTGAGATCGCGAGGCCCCTGGGGCGGAGCCTCGATCATGCTTCTCGCTCCCTCCGCGGGCATTACCCCACAGGTTCAAAGGGTCAGCGCCGGGTCGCTTCGTCGCGTGGGGCGCTATCTCAGCCGGCGAACCCGCCAGCCCCCCTGGTTTTCAGATCCGGCGGATGCTACCGCGATTCAGACCGTGACCGGTTGGGTCAGCGCCTTGACGAAGTCCTCCAGCTGATCAGTACGCCAGCACTCGAAGGCGGTGCAGTGCTCGGCGTAGGCCGAGATGACCGAATCCCCGTAGTTCCAGTACAGCCGCGGCTCGGGGTTGAGCCAGAAGGTCCGCCCGGCCCTGGCCGTGATCGCCGCGAACACGTCATCGCGGGGTGGGCGCCCGTTGGTGCGCGCGTCGCCGAGCACGATCACCGTCGCCCGAGGATGCAGCTCGTCCTCGATCAGCGCCAGGAACTCGGTCCACACCCGCCCGTAGTCGGTGTAGCCCGAGATGTCGGCCACGCCCGCGTCCTTGGAAACGGCCTCTGAGGCGGCCCGGAAGTCGCGCTCTCGCTCGAAGACCTCGGTGACCTCGGAGATCCGCTCGATAAAGACGAACGAGCGCAGCTTGCGAAACGAATCGTGGAGCGCGTGCAGTACGGACAAAAAGAAAGTGCTCGCGCTGGTGACACTCGTCGAGACGTCGCAGAGGACGAAGATCTCGGGCCGGCGGGGGCGCAGCGGGCGGTACTTCAGCTCGATCGGCACGCCGCCGCTCTGAAGCGAGGCGCGCATCGTGCGCCGGACATCGACGTGGGCGTGGCGCTTGCGTCCCCGCTGCTCGTGGCCCTGGGTGGCGAGCCGGCGCTTGAGCTGAGCCACCACGCGATGTACGGCCGCCAGATCCTGGATCGGACCTGTGGGCAGCGCACGGTCGAGCTCTGACAGGGGGCGCTTGGGGGGAAGGCTCGCGGTGCGCTCGATCAGGTCGCGCTCGAGCTCGCGGCGCAGATGCTGCTCAAAGCGCCTGAGCTGGTCCCGCGGTACCCCGTTGCGCCGCGGGTCGTCATCGGGTAGGTCGGGCTGGGGCTCGGTGCGCAGACCGAGCGCGCGGCGGATGCGCTGCACGTCGACTCCGAGCACCCCCGAGCCCTCGCCCTGGCCGAAGGCGGCGATCGCCAGTCGGGCCAGATCGCGAAGTGCGGCCTCCGAGCCCTCGCGCAACGCGGCGGCGATCTGTTGGCGCAGGGCTTCGAGGTCGAGCTCGAAGCCCTGCTCGCCGCTGGCCGGTCCCTCGCTGATCTCCTGGCGGG
>JBAPXO010000915.1:0-2011 GCA_049284255.1 Solirubrobacteraceae bacterium
CGCCGGGGATTGCAACCCAATTACCCGAAATCTTCGCGCGGAGGTGACATTCGCGATGCCCATGGGTGCCGGCCACCCCCGGGGATACCCTCCAGAGCATGCTTCACATCCACCGCGCCACCCGGGCCGACCGGCTCGCCGACGCCCTCGGGGCGCTGCTCCAGGCGCCTCCCGCAGACGCGCTGGCGCCCGACCTCGTGGCGGTGCCGACCCGCGGTATGGAGCGGTGGCTGGCCCAGCGTCTGTCGGCCTCGCTCGGCGCCTCGCCCGACCGCGCCGACGGGGTGTGCGCCAACGTGCTCTTCCCTTCGCCCCACCGTCTGGTCACCGACGCCGTGGCCGCGGCGTCGGGAATCGATCCCGAGCAGGATCCGTGGCTCCCCGAACGCTCGGCCTGGTATCTGCTGCAGGTCGTCGAGGCATCCCTGGGAGAGCCCTGGCTCACCGGCCTGTCCGCCTACCTGGGCGCGAGCGCGGACCCCCCGGATCCCGTCCGTCAATCGCGCCGCCTGAGCGTGGTTCGCCACCTCGCCGGCCTCTTTGACCGTTACGCCCTGCACCGCCCCGAGATGCTCGAGAGCTGGGCGCGCGGCACCGACGTGGGCGCCGACGGCGGTCGACTTGGCTCTCTGGAGGCGTGGCAGGCCGAGCTATGGCGCCACCTTGCGACTGCAATCGGGATCCCAGATCCCGCGCAGAGACGCGCCCAGGCGTGCATGCGCCTACGCGAGGAACCCGGGATCGTGGAGCTTCCTGAGCGGCTGTCGCTGTTCGGGCTCACCCGCCTGCCCACGGGCCACCTGCAGATCCTCCGGGCCCTGTCTGAGAGACGCGATGTACACCTCTTCCTGCTGCACCCCTCCCCCGCTCTCTGGCGCTCGGTCGCCGAGCACCTGGAGGGCCGCGCCGTCCCAGCCCGGCGCGCGCAGGACCCGACCGCCGCCCTACCCGCCAACCGGCTGCTCGCCTCGTGGGGCCGCGACGCGCGGGAGATGCAGCTGGTTCTCGGGACCGCACCCAACGACGCCGGCCCCGAGCACGATCAGGAGCCGACCTCCACGCCGGCGACGCTGCTGGCGCGCGTGCAGGAGGACGTCCGTGCCGACCGGCCGGCGCCCGGAGCGCCGCTCCCGGGTCAGCCGGAGGCACGGCCCGTGCTCGAGCCCGAGGACCGAAGCATCCAGGTGCACTCCTGCCACGGACGGGTGCGCCAAGTCGAGGTGCTGCGCGATGCCATCCTTCACGCCCTCGCCGCCGACGAGACCCTCGAGCCTCGCGACGTGATCGTTATGTGCCCGGACATCGAGGCCTTCGCGCCCTTGATCTCAGCCACGTTCGGCGCCGGCCAGCCGCCCGATCCAGACGGCGCCGGCGACCCCGAGGGTGACGATCGCGCAATCGACCTGCGGGTGCGGCTGGCCGACCGCTCGCTGCGCCAGACCAATCCCGTCCTCGGCGTCGTCGCCCAGTTGCTCGATCTTGTTGGGCAGCGGCTCACCGCCTCGCAGGTCCTCGATCTCGCCGACCGCGGGCCTGTCCGCCGCCGCTTTGGCCTTGACGACGACGATCTGACCCGCCTGCAGGACTGGATCTCTCAGTCGGGCGTCAGGTGGGGCCTGGACGCGCCCCACCGGGCGCCCTTCAAGCTCGAGGGCATCGAGGAGGGAACCTGGCGGGCGGGGCTCGACCGCCTCCTCCTCGGGGTGACGATGACCGAGGACGGCGACCGTCAGTTCGCCGGCGTGCTCCCGCTCGACGACGTCGACAGCCGGTCGATCGATCTCTCCGGCCGCTTTGCCGAGCTCCTGGCCCGCATTGGGGAGGTCATCGACGCCCTGTCCGAGCGCCAGCCGCTCTCAAGCTGGGCGCAGACGATCGCCTTGGCGGCCGACGCCCTGACGGCGACGAGCGGACGTGACCGCTGGCAGCGCCTGGAGCTGCAGCGGATCCTCGACGAGATGGTGCAGGAGGCAGGTGACGACGCGGGCCGCGGCGCAGGTGACGACGCGGG
>JBAPXO010000916.1:0-2752 GCA_049284255.1 Solirubrobacteraceae bacterium
GGTGCGGGGCCGCGTTTTCCGGTGCGGGGCCGCGTTTTCCGGTGCGGGGCCGCGTTTTCCGGCGCGGGGCCGCGTTTTCCGGTCGCGCGCGTCATCGTGTTTCGACGGGGGCACCCCCGACCCGCAAGCTCCACGCTGACCCCAAAATCCGTCCTGCTTGTTCAGCGTGGTGACGGTGAGGACGGTGTGTCGATGCCCGGCGCCGTCCGCTCCGGCAGCCTTTCTGCGGATCGGTTCACCCGCCGGGGAAGTCAGCGCTCATGCGAATGCGACGGTGAGCTCGGCGACCAGGTGTGCGCTCCAGCGCATGGTCATGACCCCGGTGCCGCCGTTGTCCCAGGCGAACCAGAGCTCATCCACGTCGCCGCGGGAAACGGCGCGGCCGACCGTGAGAGTGTCCGAAGGAGGCTGGGACGCATATCCGGCGGCGATGGCCTCGCGCCCGCTGAACGGACCGGCCGGTACGCCGACGAAACGCATCGTCGCATCGGGCGTGAAGCGGTCGGCGAAGGAAGCCCAGTCGCCGGACCGGACACTGCGGTTGAAGGCGGCTACGTGATCGGCCGCCCTTTGGCTCAGTGGTTCTCTGCGCATCTCGGCTACGCTACCGACGGGACGCGGAGCTGAGGAGAGTCGGCCGGGTCCGTTCGAGAAAATGGGTTTGATTCAGCGATTCGTCTTCTGCTCGAGTTCCGCGGAGTACCTGTCGCCCACAATCGAGACCTCGGACGCGGCGCGGTCGATCTCGGCAAGATCGCCGCAGGTGAGCTCCACGGCGGCGGCGCGGAGGTTCTCCTGCAGTCGGTGCACCTTCGTGGTCCCCGGGATCGGTACGATCCACGTTGCCTGCGCGAGGAGCCAGGCGAGCGCCAGCTGCGCTGAGGTTGCCCCCTTTCGCTCACCGATTGCACGGAGGCGCTCGACAAGAGCCCGGTTCGCCTTGCGCGCCTCGACCGTGAAGCGTGGCAGAGCGTTGCGGTTGTCTCCACTGTCGAACGTGGTGTGCTCGTCGATGGCACCGGTGAGAAAGCCGCGTCCCAGCGGGCTGTAGGGCACGAACCCGATGCCCAGCTCCGCACAGACCGGGAGCACCTCGTTCTCCGGGCGCCGCCACCACAGCGAGTACTCGCTCTGGACCGCGGTGACACGCTGGACGGCGTGCGCACGGCGGATCGTCTGCGGGCCGGCCTCGGAAAGGCCGAAATGCCGTACCTTGCCCTCCGCGATCAGGTCCTTGACCGCCCCGGCGACCTCTTCTATCGGCACGTCGGGGTCGACTCGGTGCTGGTAGAGCAGATCGATCGTCTCGACGCCGAGCCGAGCGAGGGAGCCGTCGGTGGTCTGCCTGATCAGCTCGGGCCGGCTTGAAAGGGCAGGCCGGCCGCTCACGTCGACCTCCCCGAACTTCGTGGCGACGACGACCTGATCACGAACGGGAGCTAGTGCGTCTCCCACGAGCTGTTCATTCGTGAACGGGCCATATGTCTGGGCGGTGTCGAAGAACGTCACGCCGAGGTCCACCGCATCCCGGATCAGCGCGATCGCCTCGTTCCGGTCCAGCGTGGCGCTGCGGTGGTAGCTCAAACCCATGCAGCCAAGCCCGAGTGCCGATACCTCCAGCCCGCTCGCTCCCAGCATCCGCTTCTCGAGGGCATGTTCCATGCTTTCATCGAACCACGACTCCCGCCTGGAGGCGGCGCCGCTGGGTGAAGGTCGGTGCGTGAGCGGCGTGTCAGCGGTTCGGCAGGTTGGCAGTGTAGGAGAACCAGTACTGGCTCTTGGCGAATGTCGCGCTCGCACTGGCGGTATCGACGGATTTGGCGAGGGCCTCGGCTAGCGCGAGATCCTTCACGCCATTACTCGCTTGGACGGACCGGAGCGCGGCCGTGTGTTCATCCGCGGGCGGCTGCCCCGCTCGCGAAGCGATCGCCATCATCGTCGGCGTCAGGGCGCCGTTGCTCTTCATGACCGTCTGGAGGGCCTCCGCCGGGACGCCGGTCAGCGCAGCCAGCCGGAACGCCTCTTCGGCGACGATGATCTGCACCAGCGACACCAGATTATTGATGATCTTGAGTGACATCGCCGAACCGAGCGGTCCGACGTGGACGACATCGGTCGCGCAGGCCTCAAGCTGCGGCTTGGTGCGCTCGTCGGCCGCGTGTCCCCCGCCGATCATCATGCAGACGAACGGGGCGTCCGCGCCGTCGTAGCGGGTGACGGTGACGGGCGCGTCGATCACCGTGATCGCGTACGCCTCCGCTCGCTTGGCGGCCGCCTTCACATTGTCGGGGCTCACCGTGCTGTGAATCATCAGCACGCTCCCCCGCTTCATGACCGGTAGCAGCGCGTCGACGCAGTCGCCGACCTGGGCGTCGGTGCGAACGCAGACGCCGACCACGTCCGCCTCGGTGCCAGCCTCCGCGATGCTCGAACCCAGCGAGGCGCGCCCGGAGAACGGCTTCATCGCTCGTTCCGATGCGTCGAACACGGTCAGCTCGCCGACGCCGGTCAGCCGAGCTGCGAGCCGGCCTCCCATGGCCCCAAGCCCGATGAACCCGATTTTCAACTCGGCCGCCTCTCGATTGCGGTTTTCTCTGGCCTGTTCACGGCGTGTTCGGTACCACATCAAGTTTCAGGCGCGTGTTGCGCTTCGAACTGATCCGCCATTGGCCGTCCTCGCATTTGCGGTACGTCTCGTGGTAGTGGCCGTATCCCTTGATTCCCGTGGGCTGGCCCGGCTTGAGCACATAGT
>JBAPXO010000917.1:0-2300 GCA_049284255.1 Solirubrobacteraceae bacterium
GCCCCGGGTCGGGCCACGGGTCCTGATCGCGGCCGGCCTGCTGCTAAGCGGAGCCGGGACGGCCTACCTGGGCCAGCTCAGTGTGACCTCCAGCTACCTGGGGGCCATGCTGCCCGCGCTGGTCGCCATGGGCCTCGGTTTCGGCATGATCTTCGCCCCGGCCACCAACACGGCCACCGCGGGCGTACCGACCAGGGACTCCGGCGTAGCCTCGGCCCTGGTCAACACGGGGCAGCAGGTGGGCGGTTCGATCGGCGTGTCCGTCCTCAGCACGATCGCGGCCAGCGCGACGACCAGCTACCTGGTTGTCCACCACGCCGGCCCGCAGGCGGCCGCGATCGCGGCCACCCACGGCTACACCCTGGCATTCACGATCTCAGCCTCGCTCCTCGGGCTCGGCGCGATCCTCGCGGTCCTTATGCTGCCGTCGCACCGCCGGCTCAAGGAACTAGTCCGCGAGGACCCGATCCTCGTCGCCACGCCACCGTCAGCGGTGACCGACACCGCAGTCCCCGCGCCGCAGCGGCAACAGTGATCCCGGCGATGTAGTCCAGGTGACCGCCACCTCATGTCTGGCGTCCGGATCGGATCGGCACGCTGGACCTCAGGGCCGGCTCAGGCCGTAGATGGCCAGTTCCATCGCGCGATCCGCTCGCGCCGCGGCGGCGGACGTGGGCTCGACCCGGGTCATGAAGCTCATCATCAGCAGCACGTCCTCGGGGTCCAGGCCTTCCCTCATGCTGCCGTCGGCGGTGCAGGCGGCGATCAACTCGCCGACGGCCGTCACCACCGGCGCGTAGGTAGTGCTGATCACGTCCTGCAGCACCGGGGACTGCAGGGTCTCCCCGAGGCCTCGCTTCAGCTGGACGAAGTCCGCGAGCATACGGAACCACACGCGGAACGCGTCAAGGGGGGCGTGTTCCGCCAAGACCACCGGCACCGAGCGGACCAGGCGTTCCACGTCGCCGGAGTACACCGCGGCGATGAGCGCCTCCCTGGTGGGGAAGTGACGGTACAGCGTTCCCGGGCCGACGCCCGCCCGCCGGGCGATGCCGATAAGCGAGGCATCCCCAGCCTCTCTCAGCGCCTCGCGGGCGACCGCGAGGATGTGCTCGCGGTTTTTCGCGGCGTCTGCGCGCATCCCTCTCCCTTTGCTAACCGGACAGCTCTCCGGTACCGTAAGCCTGTAAACGGAAAGCTCTCCGTATATCTACTTTAGGCGAGATGACGAGATGACGATCCCCACCAGAGTTCTAGGTCGCACCGGCGCCGAGGTGCCGGTCCTCGGTTACGGCGCGATGGAGCTGCGCGGCCAGCTCACCGGCCCGGCCAGCAATCTCAGCGCCCCGCCGATCGCCGACGAGGACGCCGGACGGCTGCTCAGCGCGCTGCTCGACGCGGGGGTCAACCTGATCGACACCTCGATCGACTACGGGCGCAGCGAGGAGCTGATCGGTCGCTACCTCGGCCCGCGCCGCGGCGAGTTCTTCCTCGCCTCCAAGTGCGGCTGCTCGGCGTCCGTGCCACCCGGGGAGGCCATGCTGACCCCACATGATTACAGCGCGGCGAACGTCCGCGCTGGCGTCGAGCAGAGCCTCAGGCACCTGCAGACCGATTATCTGGACCTGGTCCAGGTGCACCTGTCACCGCCGCGGAGTGAGATGGAGGCCAGCGGGACGGTCGAGGCGCTCGAGAGCCTGCGCGCCGAGGGGAAGGTGCGCTTTATCGGGATGTCGGGCACGCTGCCCAACCTCCCCGATCACATCGCCATGGGCGTCTTCGATGTATTCCAGATCCCTTACTCCGCCCTCCAGCCCGAGCATGGCGAGCTGGTCTCGCGCGCGGCGGACGCCGGAGCCGGCGTTCTCATCCGCGGCGCCGTGGCCCGCGGGACCGCGTCGGAGGACAAGAACTGGACCGTGCAGCCGCTCAGCTCCTCCGGCCCTCCGGCCAAGGACCGCTGGGAGGAAGCCAAGCTCGACGAGCTCCTCGAGCACGGCATGAACCGCCACGAGTTCGTCCTTCGCTTCACGCTCAGCCACCCCGGGGTGTCCAGCGCGATCGTCGGCACCGGCAAGCTCGAGCACCTGCGCGCAAACGTAGCGGCGGCGGCGCGCGGGCCACTGCCGGAAGACGTCTACGCTGAGGCAAAACGCAGGCTCGCAGCGGCGTAACCGGAATCCATCTCCATGCCCGCCCATCGCGGCCGAGGCAGGCATATTGACCTGCCAGACCTCAGGTCAGGTGGTAGCTGATCTGGCCAATCGCGAGGTCGAGTGCCGCTTCGAGGGGACCGGCAT
>JBAPXO010000918.1:0-4368 GCA_049284255.1 Solirubrobacteraceae bacterium
GGGCGGCGCCGGCGTTGACGGCGAGGAGCTGATCAAGCCCAAGGTTCGTCCGCAGCTTGGAGAACATCTGCTCGTCAGTCGCGGCCACCTTGGCCTCAAGCTCGGCGGGCACCGGCTGGCCGCGCTGGCGCAGGCGTACGCGCTCCAGGGAGGCTTCCAGTCCGGCCTGGGCGGGAATGCGCTGCTCGTCGGGCAGCGAGGCCAGGAGGCCCTCGAGGCCGCTCTTGAGCTTCTCCCAGATGCGCGGGACTGCAAAGAACCAGTTGGGACGCACCTGCGGGAGGTAGGAGACGACCTCCCGGGGGTTGGGGGCGCAGGTCACCGTGCCCGCGTAGACGACGGGCACGTAGTGGTGGGCCATGCGCTCGGCAATGTGAGCCGAGGGCAGCCAGGAGATCACCCGCGCGCCCGCTGGGAAATCCATCACCTCCCTCACTGTCCGCGCAGCGAACATCACCGAGCGGTGGGTCAGCTGGACGCCCTTCGGGGGGCCGGTCGTGCCCGAGGTGTAGATCAGGGTGCAGATCTCGTCATCGGAGACCTGGGTCGCCGCCGACTCGGCGTCGAAGCCGGGATTGGCGCCCTCGACCTCGGCCAGGGCGGTGACGCCCTCCTGCGCCTCTCCATCGATGACGATCACATGATCGAGCTCGGGGAGGTTCTGACGCGCCTCGAGCACGACGGGCAAAAAGGCTTGCTCGACGATCAGCACCCGGGCGCCGGAGTCGCGGACCAAGAACTCGATCTCCTCCGCCGGGTAGGTGAGGTAAATCGAGAACGGGACGGCCCCCAGCGTGACCGCGGCGAGATCGGCGACGTGGAACTCGGGGCGGTTTGAGAGCATCAGGGCGACGCAGTCCCCCCGTCCGACGCCGAGCCCGGCCAGGCCGCCGGCAAGGGCGTCGGCACGATCGCAGAGCTGCGCCCACGTGAGCGAGACCGAGTCATCGATCGTGCGCACGGCCACGATCTCCGGGTGCGCGAACGCCGTTCGGCGCAGGGCCTGGGCCACGGTCGCGGCATCCGCCGCCTGCTGCGCCGCCGCCGTCGTGGTGATGCTCTCCATCTGCTCCTCCTCGCCTGAACCGTGCTGGCGCGAACGGTACCTGAGAGGGGGCCTAATGGATCTTGAGGCCGCCGCCGCTCAGCGCCGAGATGTCGTTGCTGAGCCCGATGACGAACAGCACGAGGATCAGCGCGAATCCCACCATTCCGGCGCGCTCCATCACCGAGAACGGGATCCGGCGGCCCCGGACCTTCTCGGCCAGCGCCCAGAAGACATGGCCTCCGTCGAGCGGGAGAAACGGGAACAGGTTGATGATCCCCAGCGAGAGCGAGATCAGTGCCAGCACCTTGAGGGTCTGGACCGCGCTCGTGGCAACGCTTTCCTGGGTGACCGTGTAGACGCCGACCACGCCGGAGAGCTGCTTGCGCTCCTTGGGCTCGAAGATCCGGGCCACGGTCGACACCGTCTGGGTGGTGACCGACCACAGGCCGCTGACCGAGTCAGACGCGGCCCCGATGAAGCTGGGGTACGTCGTCGACGCGTTGGTGCCGAAGTCGACGCCGACCAGCATGGCCGTCTGGCCGTCCTCGGTCTCGTAGCGCGGACGCACCAAGAGGGTCGCGAGCCTTCCGTCACGCTTCACAGTGATGTGCGCTGGTGTGGCCGCCAGGCAGCCGGCGACCTGGGCGCCGGCGCAGCGATGGGTTTGGATCTGCTTGTGGATCGCGGCCTCCGAGCCGCCGACTCCGTCGACGGCAACGACCTGATCGCCGGGGCGCAGCGAACCCGCGGCCGGGCTCGCCTTCTCGACGGCCGCGACGTTGGTGTTCGGGGTGTAGGTCGTCTGACCGTCGGCGAGCAGCAGCCCCCAGATGATGAAGAAGGCGATCAGGATGTTGACGGCGGGCCCCGCCAAAATGGTGACCACGCGCTTCCAGACGGGCTGGTTGTAGTAGGCGCGGGCCTGCACCTCGGGTGGGATCTCCTCGTGGGGATTCATCCCGGTGATCTTCACGTAGCCCCCTAGGGGGATCACCCCGATTCCGTACTCGGTCTCCCCTCGCCTGACCTTGGCGATCAGGGGGCCGAAGAACAGGGAGAAGCGTTCGACACGCATCCCCACCGCCTTGCCCACGGCGAAGTGTCCCGCCTCATGCGCGATGATGAGCACGGCGAAGCCGAGGGCCGCGAGGACGTAGGACACGGGATCTGAGTCTAGGCGGGGTCGCTTATGTGCTGGCTCAAGCGGAGGTGAGCGTTTGCACCAGATCTCCGGCCACTCGCCGGGCCTCGGCGTCGGCCCGCGCCAGCGAATCGAAGGAATGCACGGTCTGGCCGGGCAGGCGGCTCAGGGTTTCGCTGATCACCGCCTCGATCTCCAAGAAGCGAAGCCTCCCGCTCAAAAAGGCGTGAACCGCGACCTCGTTGGCGGCGTTCAGCGTGCACGGCGCGGTGCCGCCCGCCACGCCGGCGTCGCGGGCCAGCGCCAGACAGCCGAAGGTCTCGAGGTCGACCGGCTCGAACGTGAGCGAGCCGAGCTCGACGAGGTCCAGCGGCGCTACCGGCACGTCGACGCGCTCGGGGTAGTGCAGCCCGTAGGCGATCGGCACCCGCATGTCCGGATAGCCGAGATGGGCGAGGGTCGCTCCGTCGCAGAGCTGGATCAGGCTATGGATGATCGACTGGGGGTGGACGATTACGTCGATCTGCTCGTATGGCGTCCCGAACAGGTGATGGGCTTCGATCAGCTCCAGTCCCTTGTTCATCAGGGTCGCAGAGTCGATCGTGATCTTGCCCCCCATCCGCCACGTCGGGTGCGCCAGTGCCTGGTCCACCGTGACCTCCCCCAGCTCCGCGGCGTGACGCCCTCTGAAGGGGCCGCCCGACGCGGTGAGGATGAGGCGATCAACGGTTCCGGCGGCCTCGCCCGCGAGGAGTTGATGCAACGCCGAATGCTCGGAATCGACGGGGATGATCGTCGCTCCGGTTGCCTGCGCGAGCGCGGTCACGAGCTCGCCTCCGACCACCAGGGACTCCTTGTTGGCGAGCGCGAGGTCGATGCCCTCGCCGAGCGTCGCCACCGTGGGCACCAGGCCAGCCGAGCCGACGATCGCGTTGAGAACGAGGTCGCAGTCGCACTCGGTGATCAGGCGGACGAGCCCGTCCGGCCCGCTCAGTATTTCCCCCTCGGTCCACAGCTCGGCGGCGCGGGCGCCGGCGTCGGGGTCGGCAAGCGCGATACGCCGGACTCCATGCTCGCGCGCCTGCTCTATCAGGGTCTCGACCGAGCGTCCAGCGCTGAGACCCACGACCTCCAGTTCACCGGCGGAGCGGGCCACGACATCGAGCGCCTGGACTCCGATCGAGCCCGTGCAACCCAGGATGACGAGCCGTCGAGGCACGTCGGCGATTGTAGGTCTCCGCTCTCCCCGGCACGCACGCGGATCGAGATCTCGCGCATCGGTCAGTGCATGACGGCGACCCAGACGTAATAACCGGCAACCACCGTGAAGATGACGGCATCGAGGCGGTCGAGCGCTCCGCCGTGGGCGCCGAAGAGGTTGCCCGAGTCCTTCGCGCCGGCGTCGCGCTTGACCATCGATTCGAACAGGTCGCCAATCGGGCCGAGCACAGCCACCGCGAGACCGAGCAGCAGGGCGTCACCCTGGGTCAGCCACGTCTGGTACAGGCCGGCGACGAAGATCGAGACGATCGCGATCAGCATCCCGCAGAACAGCCCCTCGAGCGTCTTGTTCGGCGAGATCTCAGGCGCAAGCGGCCGTCGGCCGAAGAGCCGTCCGCCGATGTAGGCGGCGGTGTCGCCCAGGAACGTCCCGACCAGAATGTCGATCAGGATCGAGTTGCCGTGCGGCGCTTGGCGCAGCAGTTCGGCGTGGGCAAAGGCGATCCCGATCCACCACACCCCGAGCAGCGTGCCGGCGATCGAAACGGTCGCCATCCCCCCCTGCCCGCTGGAGATCACCACCAGGAAGGCCACCGGCAGCGCGGCGACGGCAACCTCCAGGACATCGCGGTCGGTGCCGAAGCGAGCCGCCAGCACCATCCCGGCGGCTGCCGCGAAGCCGACAACCGGAGCCGGTCTCCAGCGCCCCAGCATCCGGTAGAGCTCGTGCAGGCAGACGAAGCTGACCGCGATCATGAACAGCGCAAAGATGATCCCGCCGACATCGACGAAGACGATCGCCACGACCGCGGCCGGAACCGCGACCGCGATACGGGCCAGGAGGTCAGAGCGCCGGCGTCGTGACTGACCGCGCTGTCCGCCCCGGGACTGGCGGCGAGGCGGGTTGCGGGGCCTTTGCGCGCGCCCGGAAGCCTGCTGGCGACCGGCGCCCCGGGGC